>JAZOLE010000088.1:0-6425 GCA_045652835.1 Eubacteriales bacterium
ACGTTTGCCAGATAATCGGGATAGGTTTCTGCGCCGACTCCCAGCGTCAGCATGCCAAGCAGCAGTGCGCATACCATCCATAAAACAATAATTTTCGTTCTCATAGCAGCACCCACCCCACAGCAAAGACTAATGCCGCAACGGCGGCTGCAACCGCGGCAAACGTGCATGCCAGCTTGGCCTTACTGATCGGCAGCTCGCCGTACACCTTGCCCGTGTATCCGTTCATGGCATACTTGTATATCTGTCCGTTCTTATCGCGATAGGTCAGCACCCACACGGGCATCAGCGCGTATTCCCAATGGCTTTGGTGAATATGCAGGCGCGGACGCGTGCCGGACACCTCTCCGTTGATGGTGCCGCGCAGCAAGGTATCCGCATAATTCTGCATGCGCTCTCTGATCTCTTCGCTCAAGGATTCGCGCTCCACGTCGTGCTTTTTTGCCAAAAAGCCTGTCAGATACGGTGCGGAAAACTCCTCAAGCGACTCGGAGGGGTACGGCAGCACGCCCTCCAGCATCTCCTTATCCTCGGTGGAAAGCGCGCTTGTTACGATATCCTCAAAGTGGATCTCGCCCTCGCGCTCAAACCCAAGGCGCGTGGTCTCGGTATACTTGACGTTGCCGATGATCCAGGTACGGATGCGCGTGCCCTCAGCCTTGAGTGCCGCCGAGCTGTCCGCATCGGTGACCCAGAAGGGATAGTACACGCCCGTGATCTTTTCCACCTGCTCGGCGCAGAAATAATCGCGCGGCACGTAGCGGTGGCTCTTGGCGTATTTCAAAAACTTTTCAATCGCTTGCTGCTTGCCGAATTTAAAAGGAATGACCTTATCGGGGCGGAATGCGCCCGACAGCTTATCCGAGAGCACCACGGGATTGTGGCAGAAATAGCAGAAGTCGGCAACCGTTTCGCCGTCTGCCATGACCTCCGCACCGCAAGAGGGGCACTCGTACGCGCGCATCTGCTCACGAAACGCCTCATCCTGCGCTTCTTTCTCTTGCGCTCGCTCGGCACTGCCCGATGCGTCCAGCTCGTCCTTTGCAAAGTCGGAAAGACAGAAATCGCAAGCGAATTTACCCTTCTCGGCATCAAAGATCAAGCCCGCGCCGCAATTCGGACATTGATAGATTACAGTCGTCTGTTCCATCATAGCCCTGCGAACTTATGCGCGCTTTGTGCCGCACTCATGGCAAAACTTGCCCGTGCCGATGTTCTTGTATCCGCATTCGGAGCAGAACCAACTATCGTCCACAGGTCTCTTTGCACCGCATTCGGAGCAGAACTTGCCTGTATTGACCGCTCCGCAGGAGCAAGTCCAGCCTGCAGGCGTCTCGGGCTTCTTTGCGCCACACTCGGAGCAGAACTTGCCCTGAGTGGTAGCACCGCAAGCGCACTTCCAGCCACTTGCTGCAGCTGCAGTCTCGGCAGCAGCCTTCTTCTGCTCTGCATCACGCGCCATTTGTGCGCGATTGGACTCGCTTGCAGCAGCCATAAAGCCACCGCCTGCGTTCATGCCCATGCCCATACCCATAAATGCCTGCGCAGAACCGTTTGCATTGCTGCCAGCAGCCTCAAAGCCGCGCGCCATTGCGCCCTGCACGTAGCCCTCGCGGATGGACGCATCGCCCAGCATTGCGCCCTGATTGCGCATGTTGATCAGCTGCTTGCTCTCCTCATCATACGAAACGCTGGCAATACCAACCGACAGCACTTCCATGCCGCGCATAGCCTTCCAATCGGCATCCAGCTCGTTTGCCATGTAGGTAGACAGCTCGCGCGACTTGCTTGCCACGTAGGAGATACGGATGCCGTCAGCCGACATGCGGTTGATGGCTGCCTGCAAAGCCTCCAGAAATTCGGCCAGATACTGCTCGTTGATGCTGCTGATCTCTACGCGATCCGCGTTCTTGGGCAGCACCTCGGTATAAAACTTGATAGGATCGGTGATCTTGATCGAATACGTACCGTGTGCACGCAGGAAAAGCTCTGCGTTATAGAAGTTATCAAAATAGTTGACGGGAGAGCGCGTGCCAAAGCGAATGCCCTTGATCTCCTGCAAATTGATAAAGTACGCCTTTTGCGCGTAAGAGGGCACGCCACCAAACTTGACGCGCGAGAACGCCTCCTTGAGCGCATCGCCAAACTCGCCGCCAAACAGCGAGGGAGCCGAGGAATTGCTGACCTTGAAATAGCCGGGCTCGGCAGTATAGTCCACCACCTTGCCTCCATCCACCAGCATCATAAACTGACCGGGATATACGTGAATGATAGAGCCGTTGGAAATCGTGTCCGCCGTGCCCTTTTTGTTATTGTTTCTCTTGTCGCCGTTGCGCACCGTCACACCCTTGGTAAATACCGTGGTGTCGCCCATGGAATCGGCCTCGATAACCTCCAACCATTGATCGGCAAGCGCGCCGCCTGCGGCGTGAAGTGCTGCTCTGATAATGCCCATATGTAGGTCCTCCTTGTATAAATGTCTTTTTATCCATCCGCCGCACGGCGGATTTCATCGCGAAGCGATTTCATCCACAAAAGTGGATTTCATCCGCTCCCGTCAGGGGCGGATTTCATTTTTGCGCGGTGGAAACACCCGCGCTACGGGGTTTCGGATGTTCCGTAGGGACCGGCGTCCGCGACGGTCCGTTTTTACGCGTTGCTACCGTAAGGCAAAAGCTCCAAGCCCTCGTTGTGCTCCAGCGCCCACGTCACTGCCCAGTTACCCGGGAACAGCAAAAGATCGTTGCCGCGCACGTCCTGAATCCACTTGGTCTCAGCCGACAGCTTGAGCTTGGACGGGTCAACGTCCTTGCCACCCACGTAACGAATGATATCGTACGGGATCTCACGCTGAATATAACCCACGCCGTACTCGGTCTGCATGCGGAACTTGAGTACGTCATACTGCAGCACGCCAACCACGCCCACGATCACGCGCTCCATACCCGAATTAGGCTCAAAGAAGATACGAATCGCACCCTCTTGGGCGATCTGCATCATGCCCTTGGCAAACTGCTTACGCTTCATGGAGTCGATCTGCTCGACAAACGCGAAATGCTCGGGGGTAAAGTTGGGAATGCCCTCGTACGCCACCTTCATGCCGGGTGCACAGATGGTGTCACCAATTGAGAAAATGCCCGGGTCAAACACACCGATGATATCTCCCGCATACGCCACCTCGACGCCCTCGCGCTCCTGCGCCATCATCTGCTGCGGCTGCGCAAGCTTGATGTTCTTGCCGCCCTGCACGTGGAAATATTCCTTGCTGCGCTCAAACTTGCCCGAGCAGATACGCATAAAGGCAATTCTGTCGCGGTGCGCCTTGTTCATGTTTGCCTGAATTTTGAATACGAATGCCGAGAAGCGTTCGTCTGTCGCTTCAATCTCCACGTCTCCCGCCTTGTGAGAGAGCGGAGGCGTGGTCATCTGCAAAAAGCTTTCGAGGAACGGCTCAATACCGAAGTTGTTCAGCGCCGAGCCGAAGAATACGGGAGAGAGCTTACCTGCGCGCACCAGATCAAGGTCAAAACCAAAGTCCGCTACGTCCAAAAGCTCGATCTGCTCGGTCAGGTTCTCGCGCAAACGCTCACCGATCATCTCGTCCAGGCGCTCGGTGTCCTCAAGATCCACCGCAATGCCCTGCAGACGGTTTCTGCCGCCGTGGAAGTTGTCAAAGGTCAGAATCTGCTTTTTCTCGCGATCGTAAACGCCCTTGAACTCCACGCCGCAGCCGATCGGCCAATTCATAGGATAGGTGCGAATGCCGAACTCCTGCTCCAGCTCGTCGAGCAGATCCAGCGGATCGCGCGCCTCGCGGTCCAGCTTGTTGATAAAGGTAAAGATCGGAATGCCGCGCATTGCACAGACCTTGAACAGCTTGCGCGTCTGCGCCTCGATACCCTTTGCCGCGTCAATGACCATGACCGCGCTGTCGGCAGCCATGAGCGTACGGTAGGTGTCCTCCGAGAAGTCCTGGTGTCCGGGGGTATCCAGAATGTTGATGCAGTAGCCGTTGTAGTTGAACTGCATGACGGACGAGGAAACCGAAATACCTCTCTGCTTCTCCAGCTCCATCCAGTCCGAAACGGCGTGCTTGTCGCTGTGCTTGCCCTTAACCGAGCCTGCGGTCTGGATCGCACCGCCGTACAGAAGGAACTTTTCTGTCAGCGTGGTCTTACCTGCGTCAGGGTGCGAAATGATGGCAAACGTGCGGCGTTTTTCAATTTCGTGTGCGCTTTGTGTATCAATCATGTTGTGTGTATCCTCTTGAAAAAAATAGTTATTCATATTATTATAACACATTTTTTGCGCAAATGCAAGTGCCGCGCGCGGATTTGGGCAAAACAGACGCAGAAAAATACTTGCGCTTGATATGTTTTTATGATATAATAGTGTAAAGTCGGTAAACAAGGAGGGATTGCATGAAAAAGCTAAAAGAATTATCGGAAAACGATCAGATCATTCTGTGCGCAGTTGTGCTTTCATTGGTAGGCGCAGGTCTTTCCGCTCTGTTTTTTCTGCAATATATCAAATGGAACAATACCGTCTTGACCGTCGCGACAGCCGTTTTTTCCCTTGCATACATGACCGGCAGCATGATCTTGCTTGGAAAAATGAATAGCGCAATTGACCTTAATTGGAAGGTCCCCGTACTGTTTCCCCTGAGTTATATCGCTATTGTGTTCTTGATCTTGCTATTCCTTGTGCACAAGCAGATCCCCGAAAATCCCATGCGCATTCTCGATTGCCTTATGTGGAGCATCTACACCATGCCGTCCTTCATCATTGTGATCGTGCTCGTTATCCTTGTGATAGCTGCCATGAGCTATGCGTGAAAAACAAAATGGGCGCTGTCTCAAACCATTCGAGACGGCTCCCATTTATTTTTTGTAAAATCAGCCTTGTTTCTTGTTTTTCTTGGCGTCAATGATCCAACAGACGATATTGGCGGCAAGACAAATGATATTGATCACCAAAAACGCGATGAACAGCGGCGCAGGTTGCTGCAAAAGCGACGTAACCGACCAACAAAGCGCCCCCAGCGAGGTAATCATGCAAACGATCCAGAAAAACATGTTGTTATTTTTCTCCATACCTACCTCCTTAACCCAAAAACCGCATCAACAGCATGATGCCAACCGTAGCCATAGAGGTAAGCGTTGCAAGCATTGCAACAATGACGTGGATATCCTTTCCTTTCATAGAAACCTCCTAACTAAAAATGGGTATTCTCTATCTTCGAGTATAGCACATACTTTTCACGCTGTCAACAATCTTACTCCAAAAACGCGGCAAGCTGCTCGGCAAACAGGTGCCCGAGCTTGATCTCGCTGAGCGAATCGTAGTGCGGAATGTCGGGATTTTCTTTTGGCTCTTGTGAGCAGGAAAGCTCCGAGGTATCAATGACCACATTGAGCGGTGAGCGTTGCGCCACCTCCTGCTTGCCGCGGTTGACCCCCTCATAATACACCCAATACGAGGGATTGGCAGCGATATACGCATCCACAAATGCAATACCGTCCTTCGCTGCGTAACGGAAAAATTTCCTTCGGATATCATTGATCAAGTTATACAAATGCTCGCCGTAGGCATCTGAAGCTTCTACAGAGAAAGAGTCCGACTCACCCTGCATCCAGCACATTCCCTCAATCGTTACGTCATAGTTTTTGGAGCGCAGATACTTGATGCTCGTTTCCACGTACGCCACAAACTGCTTATACAGCTCTCCCGTTTTGCCCGCGCTTGAGGGAGAGAGCCATTGGGAGAACAAATTGGTTCCGCCCCAGGCGCACTTGATAATAAAGAACGTCCTGTCGGGATACATCTCGTGCAGCTTTTCAGCAAGACCCAATTCGGGTCCGAAGCCGCCTTCGATCTCGCCCTGCAAGGTGGCGCATTTGACGAATTCCTGCGAGGAATTGAAGCCGGCAAGATAATTGATGTACACGTTATCATAGCCATTTTGGTATTCGGCATATTTTTGAGGGGAAACATTTTTCTGCAAATATTCGTCAAGGCTGCAGCCCGACGCATTTGACTGTCCGCCAAGCAGTATTACCGTGGCTTTTTTGCCGTTTCCGTCCGGGAGCGTGTCCTTGACGGTAAACGTGGGCTTATTTTTAAAATAGCCGAGTATTCCAAAAGTGCCGCAAAGAAGTGCAAGCGCGACGCACACTGCCGATACGGATAGCAGGATTTTGGTTTTTCGTGTCATAACGCAACCTCTGTATTTTTGTAGTATTGGTTTATGAGATATTATAGCATAAATCGGGCGAGGTGTCAATTCTCGACATCGGAGCGAACAAAAAAGAACCTACCGCGATGCGGTAGGGGGTGCGAATATAGGTCGCGGTAGGGTGACGTATCTAGGAGTCTGCCGATGGCAGACTCCGTCGCACCTCGCAAATATAGTCGTCTCGGTCGCG
>JAZOLE010000089.1:0-3567 GCA_045652835.1 Eubacteriales bacterium
CGTCATGTCCATCGTACGCGAGGCGTACGAGAAGGGCTTGCACCTCAAAGGCGTGGATTATTGCTGCCCGCCTGTAGTGCTGGTATTTGAGGAATAAAGAAAAGAACCGCCGAGAGAAACCTAACCGGTCGCTCTCGGCGTGTTTTTGAGTTCTTTGTGTCTGGGGCGGGAGATCACTGGTCGCCCCCACAAAGGGGGAATTTAAATATTTTACATATTATGAGGTTATTACGTAGGGGCGATCAGTGATCGCCCGCTGATCGTAATGAGGGCAGATTTCAGCAATACGTTGCGCGCGGCTGGGAAATGATCAAAAAGTATAATAAATAACAACAAACCACCGAGGTCGCGTGACCTCGGCGGGATTTTTTGCGTTGTGGTTATTTTCTTTTTTTCTTGGGGACTAACAGTGCGCAGGATGCAAACGTGGCTATAAGCGCAAATCCTGCAAGCGAGACGGTGCCTTTGCATCCGCTATCGGTTGTGGGAGGCTCTGTCTCGGGTGTTTCGGTTGCAGGCGGCTCGGTCTGGGCAGAGGTATCGGGTGCCTCGGTGTCGGTGGTCTGTTCGGGCAGCTCAGCCGTGCCTGAGCCGATCACGTTCAGCTCCAGATGGAACTGGTTTTCTCTATGGAAGTAAGCCTGTCTGTCGGTGGAATAGTATTCAATGTCCACTTGTTTGCCGTCAGCGGAAAAATACATCATTGCCACAAGTCCCACGCCGCCCAGATTCTTATCCGTACCCTGCGGATCGACCAGGATCTGCACGACCTCATTGCCTTTCTCGCCCTGTGTGCGTGTGACGGTGATGTAATCGGTAGGCTTATGTCCGCAAAGCACCAGCACAATATTTTCGTGCTTGGAGATGAATTTTTCCCACATCTGGTCACCCGTATTGATGCCGCCGTACGCAGGTGCGCTGCCGCTCTCTCCTGCGTCAACGGTGGTTCCGTCGGGGGCGAGGTAGATGTGCGTGGTGACGATGACGTTATGCTCGGGATACGACGCGACAACCTCGTTTGCCCATTCAAGCACGTTATCGGACGGTCCGAAATCAAGATTGACCACAAGATATTTGATCGAACCGACGCAAAATTCCTGATAGGTGTTGCACATAGTATTGTCATAGCTATCCACGATGTTTTTGCCGAATTCATCCAAGGGGAAATACTGATTAAAATAATGCTCGGGGCGGTCGTGGTTGCCGCGAATGATGGAATAGGGAACCTTGCCGTCAAGCTTGAGAATTTCGCGCTTGGCGCGCTTCCATTCACCGCTTAAATTTTCATCGGTGATATCACCGAGCCCAAATACGAATTTGATCTTTTTGGATTCGACGTTGTCTACGATCCAATCGTACATGGCGGTCAGCTTATCGGAATAATATCTTGTCAGGATCTGCGTGTCGCCCACTAAGGCAAAAGAATAGGCGTAGTCGGTCACGCCGTTATAATGCTCCAAAAACGGGCCGCAATAGAAGAAATCGGGGCCTTTGCTTGCGGTGTCGGTGAAAATATCGCGCTTGGCAGAAAGATCGTACGATCCGATCAGTCCGTTTGTGTCAAGCACGCCTTGGCTATCGGTGCGAATTTCTTCGGCAGAGCGCACGTCCTCAAATACGGTGACGTTTTGCAAGGTGCCCTTGAAGAACTGCCCATTTCCGTTTCTGATGTCACCGCCAAGACCCATTGGCTTTGCCAAGGTCACACTTGCGGGTGTGGCGAATTCCTGCGTTTCTGCAAGCTCACCGTTGATATAGCAGCTTACCGTACCCGCAGCCGAATCCTTGACGATGGCGAGGTGGACGAATTCGCCCGTATATACGTTTACGCTTGTGAATTTGACGTCGTACACCGTTGCGCTTTCATCAATGATATACAAACGGGGCGCGCCGTTTTCATGAACCTCAAAGTTCACGCAGGCAACCTTGGAGGAAACGTAGCTGCCCAGAATCACGCCGCCGCGTCCCTCGGTATCGGTCGGGAATTTGAGCGTGGCTTCAAAGGTTGCGGGGAGCAAAGAAAACGGGGCTTGCGTTTGATATGTGTCCTCCGCTGCGAAGGTGATTCCGGTTTCGGTATCGGTTGCAGAGATGGGCAGCGCGCATATTGCTCCGATCAAAAGGGCACAGGCTAAAAATACGGTGGTAAAGCTGATCAGTTTCACAGTCGTGTATCTCCTTTTTGCATCAATATTCGGTTCAGGTAAAAAACAGACCGCAGGAAAAGAGACGAAGTCTGATCTCGGCGGTCTGTTTATTGATATTTACAGCAAATAACTGGGCATGGGATCGGTGACCTTAACCTTGCCGTCCTTGGGGGCAGGGGTGGGGGTGCCGACTACCTTTTCGACCACGACGGGATCGATATTGGCGATAACGTGCCCCTGCACGGTGGGAGCGACAGGCTCTTCGGCTACCGGAGCGGGTTGCTTTTCGGGCTGTGTTACTGCCTCTGCTTTAGGTGCTTTGGCACGGGCCTGGCAGGAGGTGCTTTTTTTCGCCGTAGAGGGCTTTTTTGTTTCGGTGGGCTGTTCGATTGCTACGGGCTTAATTTCCTCTGTATCAACCTTTTTTGCCACTCTGTTGATGCTCTGCTTACCGATGGGCATATTTGAGAACCTCCTCTGTGAGTTTTGTGTATTCGCCTGCCGCGCGGCTGGACTTCTTGTATGCGCAGACGGGCTTGGAGTTATCCTGTGCCCACTCTACTGTGCTGTCTACGCGGATGTAGTTTTCAAACAGTCTGACATTGTCAAGCTCACCAAGCGTTTCCATGGTCTGTCTGAAGTAGTTCTTGCGCTCGCTTGCCTTGGTGACCGCGATGCCAAGCAGCTCCAGCTTGGGTGCGATGTTCTTGACCTGCTCGTAGAACTCGAACATATTGGCAAGACCGAACAGACCCCAGGGGGAAGCCTCAACGGGCACGATCAGGTAATCCGACGCGCACATGATGTTCATGACCCAGCAGCCAAGCGTGGGGGGCGAGTCGATCAGAATATAGTCATACTTGTTGAGTGCCATGATCTTTGTAAGTCCCTGACGCAGGATAAATTCGCGCTGCCATTTGGTAAACAGCTCAAACTCGATGCTGCTCATGAGCGTGGAGGAGGGGATGATATCCAATCCCTCGTACTCGGTGGGCACGATGAAGTCATAAAGATCCTTTTGCTCACGCATTGCGGTATAGAGGTTCTTGCCGTTCTTGGCGTATTCCAGCGCCTTCTCCTCGTCGAAGAACGAGAGGGTGAGGTTCATCTGCATATCGCCGTCGATAAGCAAAACACGCTTGCCGAGTTTTGCCATGGCACATCCTACGTTAGATGCGGTGGTGGTCTTTCCGCTACCGCCCTTATTATTAGCAAAGGCTATAACCTTAGTTCTGCTCATTTTCTTTGCTCTCCTTAGCCGATCTCTTCTCGCGCTCCAAACGTCTGGCCCGGTCCTCATCGTCCTCTAAGAACTCAATGATCTTGTCAAGCCCCTCGCCCGTTACCGCGCTGACCGGGAATATTTTCTTGCATCCTGCAAGTCTTAGCCACCTATCGACTCTCTCCACGTTGGCATCCG
>JAZOLE010000090.1:0-9824 GCA_045652835.1 Eubacteriales bacterium
CCGTTTTGCTTGATAAACGTGAAGAAATGCGCGGGGGTATTATTGTGCGTAAACACGATCGCCTCGCCGCAAAGCGCGCCTACCTTGGTGCCGCCTATGTAAAATACGTCGCAAAGGTCGCAAAGATCGCCAAGCGTGATATCTGTGCCCTCGCTCATCAGTCCGTAGCCAAGGCGCGCGCCATCCAAAAACAGTGGGATATTGTACGCACGGCAGACCTCGGAAATAGCGGTCAGCTCCTCCTTGGTGTAAAGCGTGCCGTACTCGGTGGGGTGAGAGATATACACCATACCCGGGAATACCATATGCGTATAGCTTGCGTCGGCATAAAAGCCCTTGATCAGCGCCTCAACCTCGTCGGCATGCACCTTTCCCTCGTGCCCCAGCACGGTCAACACCTTGTGCCCCGATGCCTCGATCGCACCTGCCTCGTGCGCAGCAACGTGCCCCGTGGTGGCAGCGATCACGCCCTCTACGGGGTGCAGCATGGAATCAATGACGATCTTGTTGGTCTGCGTGCCGCCTGCAAGGAAATGCACGTCCAGATTTTCTCTGCCGCAAGCCGCCTTGATCTTTTGCTTTGCAGACGCGGTGTACGCATCCTCGCCATACCCCGGCTGGGTGTCAAAATTGGTTTCGATCAGACGCTGCAAGATCAGCGGATGCGCGCCTACGTTATAATCGCATTCAAAGGATAACATGGTATCTTCCTTTCTCATTTCTGTTTAATATTCAATATGGCGTAATAATGGGTGCTACCGTTCACGGTGATCTCATAATGCGCATATGCCGTTTTGGGGGATCTACCCCTCTTCCCTGCAAAAGCAGTCGGTGATCTCACAGTCATAAACTCACAAGCAGTATGCAGAGCACCCATAATAATGTTATAGCACCACCGAACAAGCCGCTGAGAAAGCGTACGCGCTTGAGCGCGGCAGACTTGGTCAATACGTAAGAATCATCGGGCAGGACCTCAGGATTGCCATGTCCGTACGGTAAGCCCTGTTGTAAATTTTCAAGTGCTTTTTGCGCAAATTCCCTTTGCACTTGCATGGGGGCGAGCCTTACGACCTCTGCATACATCGCGGCTGCCGCTTCGGTATCGTTCTGAAGCTCTGCCGCTACGCGCGCACGGATGATCAGGTTTCCGCAACGCACCATCGGATTGTCTTCGGCATCTCTCTCGTCAACATGCGCAAGCACCCCTTGCGCATCACCTTGCATATAAAGCTCGTACGTCTCCAGCACGCTTTGATAAGGAGTAAGCTGCCTTTGCGTAGCGTAATCATCGTTTTGCAGCCAGGTGCGGAAGGTCTCGCAGATCTGCGCAAGCTTTTGATAGTCTGCCAGTCTGAAATACACGCGTGCCAACAGAAACATGTAGAGATAGCTTACCCGACGCTTCTTTTTGCTTTTCTTTTTGCGCAGCTCCTTGATGCGTGCTACGCATATGTTGATCAGCTTTTGGTATTCCCCCGCGTGATCCAGCACCTCTGCGTACAGCATACTGCGCTCATTCCCCAAGGTCATCTCTCGCGCGGTTGCATCGTAAAGCGCATATTCTCCGCGCTCCCACGCGCCCTGCAAACACTTTTTGATCAGCTTGCTCTGCACAAAGCGCGACAGAAACAACGCACCGAAAAGGACGATAGCGTAACCGATATATATTTTCCCAAAAGCCATCGGCAGTAAGGATATTCCCATGATCATCACAATTATGGCCATAGGTATCAGACGGCATTTGCGTGCGTTTTTTTGCGCTTGCTTTTGTATCATACTGCGTGTCTCCTTTCAAACCCGGTGCATTCCATAGATTTCGATCTCAATCGTGCATTTCTTTCCTTCATTATATCACACTCCCCTGACAATTGCAAGAAAAAATCTTACTTCACTTATATAGACGCAAAAAAACCATGAAAGTTCTTATGTTTTGCCAATTTTTTTGAAAAAGCGCAAAATTTTCATATTCGGTACAAATCGTTATAAAATTGTTCACAAACTATTATTATAATATATCGCGTACGTTCCCATGGAAATAAGGGAGTAGTCGGCACCACGGGTGCGGTGAAGTCAATAGCACGGAAAAATTTCCTGGCTTTACCTGAAACGACGAGACTTATCTGTTTTTTTGAGCAGATAGGTCTATTTTTTTGCAAAAATTAAAATAATATAATAAAAATATCATTCAGGAGGAACATCAATGAAGTTTTATTGCACAGACAAAGAAGCGGTTTTGCAAGAACTTGATGCAGCCGCAGAGGGCTTGACTTCTGCCGAGGCACAAAAGAGACTTGAGCAAAACGGCAAAAACAAGCTTGCCGCTGCCAAGGGCAAGTCGCTGATCAGACGCTTTTTGGAGCAGCTGGCTGACCCCATGATCATCATTCTGCTGGTAGCAGCCGCAATCAGCGGTGTGCTGGCAGCCATGACGCCCGGTGAAAGCTTTGCCGACGTCATCATCATTCTGGCGGTGGTCATTATCAACGCCGTGCTTGGCGTGTATCAGGAAAGCAAAGCTGAAAAGGCGATTGAGGCTTTGCAGGAAATGTCCGCTGCTACCTCCAAGGTGCTGCGTGACGGCAAGGTACAGATCATTCACAGTGAAGACCTCGTTGTGGGCGACATCATTCTGCTAGAGGCAGGTGACGCTGTACCCGCAGACGCAAGAATCCTTGAAAATGCGTCTTTGAAGGTGGAAGAGGCTGCACTGACCGGTGAGTCTGTTCCCGTTACCAAGTTTATTGACACCATTTATCTGCGCGAGGGTGAAAAGGACGTGCCCCTGGGCGACCGCAAGAATATGCTCTACATGGGCTCTACGGTTGTTTACGGCCGCGGCACAGCCGTTGTCACCGCTACCGGTATGGACACCGAGATGGGTAAGATCGCAGGTGCGCTTTCCGAGGCGCAGGAGGGTCAGACCCCTCTGCAGAGAAAGCTTGCGCAGCTTTCGGGCATTCTGACTTGGCTGGTGCTTGGCATTTGCGTGGTGGTATTCGGCGTACAGCTGATCCGCGCTGACAGCTTCAGCTTTGCAGAAACCCTGCTTCGCTCTTTCATGATTTCAGTTTCCCTGGCAGTTGCCGCAATACCCGTGAGTCTTGCTGCGGTTGTCACCGTTGTTCTTTCGATCGGCGTAACCAACATGTCCAAGCGTAACGCCATCATCCGCCGCCTGACCGCCGTTGAGACGCTGGGCTGCGCTCAGATCATTTGCTCCGACAAGACCGGTACGCTGACCCAGAACAAAATGACCGTGGTTGACCACTTTGGCGAGGACGAGAGCTATATTGCAAAGGCAATGGCGCTTTGCTGTGACGCTGAGCTTGACACCGATGGCAATGTGACCGGTGAGCCCACCGAGGCAGCGCTGGTTGCTTGGGCTGACAAGCTGAATTTGAAAAAGTATGATCTCAAGGCTGCCGCTCCCCGCTCGGGTGAAGCTCCCTTTGACTCGGGCAGAAAGATGATGACCACCGTGCACACCACCGAGAGTGGCTGCGTACAGTACACCAAGGGTGCACCCGACGTTGTCATCGGCAAGTGCACGCACTATCTGGAGAACGGTGTGGCTGTTGCCATGACCGAGGATTACAAGAACGCAATCCTGAGTGCAAACAAGACCATGGCAGACAAGGCACTGCGTGTGCTTGCTTGCGCACAGCGCACATGGGACGCCGCTCCCGCAAGCTACGAGCCCGAAGCGCTTGAGGAAAACCTTTGCTTCGTAGGTCTTTGCGGCATGATCGACCCCGTACGTCCCGAGGTGAAGGACGCTATCGTACAGTGCCGTACCGCAGGCATTCGCCCCATTATGATCACGGGCGACCACGTAGACACCGCAGTTGCCATTGCAAAAGAGCTTGGCATTATCACCGAGGACACCTACGCAATCACGGGCGCACAGCTCAATGATATGGATGACGCAGAGTTTGCATCCAAGTTCCAAAGCATCAGCGTATACGCGCGCGTGCAGCCCGAGCACAAGACCAGAATCGTTAACGCTTGGCGCGGTGCAGGCTACGTGACCGCTATGACCGGTGACGGCGTAAATGACGCTCCCAGTATCAAATCCGCTGACATTGGCGTTGGTATGGGTATTACCGGTACTGACGTTACCAAGAACGTTGCAGACATGGTACTGACCGATGACAACTTTGCAACCATAGTCGGTGCAGTTGAAGAGGGTCGCCGCATTTATGATAACATTCGTAAGGCAATCCAGTTCCTGCTCGGCTCTAACATGAGTGAGGTCATCTCGATCTTCACCGCAACCCTTCTTGGCTTTACCATTCTTGAACCCGTTCACCTGCTTTGGATCAACCTTGTCACCGACTGCTTCCCTGCTTTGGCGCTGGGTATGGAAAAGGCAGAGCCCGACATCATGCACCGTAAGCCCAGAGATGCCAAGTCCGGCATTTTTGCAGGCGGCATGGGCGTGGATATCGTATATCAGGGCTTGATGGTATCTGCTCTGACGCTGATCTCCTACTTTATCGGTCACTCGCTGCTGGGTGCAGGCGCAGAGAATGGCGACCACGGCATGACCATGGCGTTCCTGACCATGTCCATGGCTGAGATCTTCCACAGCTTTAACATGCGTTCTCAGCGCGGCAGCATTTTCAGACTGCGTTCGCAGAACAAGGTGCTCTGGCTTGCAGGTGCAGGCTCGCTGCTTGCAACCACGCTGGTTTGCGAGGTTCCCTTCCTGGCAGAGGCATTCGGCTTTGCACAGGTTGGCATTGTAGAGTACGCTGTTGCAATCGGCCTTGGTTTGACCGTCATCCCGATCGTCGAGATCGTCAAGCTGGTACAAAGAGCCATTGCAAAGAGAAAAGAAAAGTAATTGAGCATAGAAAAAAGAGGTCGTCGCAAGACGGCCTCTTTTGTTATGTACTGCAGTTCATTGCGCAATGCACGCGCAATTGATGACTTTCTCCGCAAGCATTCCCTTATTGTAATAATAATGATTTGCCGCCTCGTAGCCGATGTGCGGATTTTTTTGCATCAGGGCATACAGGGCAAGCGCGTTTTGCATTTCCTCTTTTGCGATCTCGCGCATGGTGGGCGCATCCCCCTGCTCTCTTGCAAGGATAAAGCGCACCTGTGCATAGCAAGAGGCAAAAATAGCGTCAGCAGCCTCTGCCATTTGCTTATATTCGCAATCGGGCATATCGGCAAGCAACTCAACGCCGCGATGCCAGCCCTCGCTGACGCGTCGCCATTGCTCGACATACACCTCGCGTGGGTAAATGGCACGCCACGTATCCAGCGCGTCAAAGCTATAGCAGGTCATGGTTGCGCCAAAGCCGCTGGGTGCTGTGTACAAAAGATTGGAAGGTCCGGGATTCTGCGGTCCGAAATACAGGCTGCGCAGATCAAACGGAAATTGCGCAAACGCCTCGGAGAACGCCTTGGAAGACGCATACACCGCATCGGCATGCGCGCCAAACTCATGCGCCAGCAGGTCACGATAAGCTTGCTCGGACGGGTCGAGCAGGCACTCGCAAGCGATTTTGAGGTTGATCGAGGGGTATCCGCCCAGCGTCCATGACAGCATCAGGTGCTCCACACCTGCCTCGCGCAAGCCCTGCATATGCTGACGGATCAGATCAAACACGGGCAGAAACGGCAGCGTACTGCACTCCCATGTCACGTTGACCTGCACCTTGGCGCAAACTTGGTGTCCGCGCGATTTTGCGTACTCCCACACGCGCTTTGCCAAGGGCGCAGGTCCGGGCACGGACATGCTGTAATCGCGCACGTTGCCGCGCACACCGCCACGCTCAAATTCCTGCATTGCCTCGCTGTTGCTTTGCAGCACAATCTCGGGCGGCAGCAGATCAATACAAGCGCGCATTTGTTGCTCGGTCATAAAGTCATCCCACGCCCAAGTCCATGCAACCGTGCGGATAGAGGGATCGACTGCGCGCGATTCCTCGCTGATGGCAGAAAGTACCTGGGCAACCAAAGTTTCAATCGGGATATCGCGGCATACAGGACATTCTTCACCGCCCATTTTGGACTTGCAATGCGTCAGGTTTTCCGAGCACGTAATCGCGAAAAATCCGCCGATTCCGGGCACGCTCTCACAAAGCGAGCGCACCGCTTGCCGCAAATACGCCATAACCTCGGGCTTTTGCGTGCAAAGCGCACCGTATTCGCCCTCGCGCTTACCAAGCAGCTCGGGGTGCGTATCAAAGAACGCCATGGGCATGCAGCGCGGCTCGTTGAGATACAAGTACACCTTGATATCGTACGCCGCCGCACGCTCGATCAGCTCCCGCAGTCTTGCCTGTCGCTGCTGCCAACCCTGGCTATACTGCTCGTCAAACGGGAACGGCACAAGCTGATACAGCACCGCGGGCAGCCACACGGCATCCACACCGAGATCGCGGTAGGATCTCAGCAGCGCATCGGGATAAGAAAGCGCAATATCGCGATCCAAGGCGGTGGCGTACAAGCCGCAATAGGAATAGATCATGCGCAAGCCCGTCCCTGCGAGCACGGGGGCAGACTCGCTTGCTTTACTCTCAAAAAATGCAAATGGCTGCGCACCGTCAAACAGGTCGGCAAAATGCGCCTTGGTCAGTGCGCGAATGCGGGAAAGCTGCGCCTTTTGCGCCTCGTTTAGCGCCACAGGTACGATCGGCTCACAATACGGCTTATAGTCACCAAGCTTGATACCGAAAAAATCGTCCTCCTTAAGTGCATTTGCAAGCTGCGGTTCGCTCCAGCCTAGCAAAAGGAGCAGATTTTCATAGGGCAGCACGTGCCATGCATTGCGAATCACGGTAATATATCCGCGCGTTTGCCAATCGGCGCATACCCTTTGCATAGGCAAGCCCATTTGGTCAGCCGCGTCTGTTACAAGGGCAAGATCAAGCCCCAAGGCATGCGCAATACGCTCTGCGGGCACACATTCCCACAAGCGAAACACAGCCGCATGCAAGCGGCTTGGAAAATGCGAAAGCTCCACGTGCATATCGTGCCGCACGGGCGGCAGACTTGCAAAACTCATAAGCACCTCCGTAAAAGTCTTTTTTCCATTATATCACAAGGAATCTGCTTTTTCAAGTAAAATTGCCTTGCAAATGCGCGAAAAATGTGATACAATGAGATAACATCTATTTTGGAGGTCATTATGGAATTCAGCGTCAATCATCCCATTCTATTCATCATGGTGGGTGCCATTATCGCGCTGGTATTGGCACAATCGGTCTATTTCTTGGTGCGTGCTTTGAAGCGTGCGCGTCAGTTGGGCGTCTCCAAGAGCACCCTTGGCAAGATCATCTCCTCTGCCGCCATTTTCACCATTGCGCCCGCTGTGGCGATTCTTGTTGGTGTAGTGGCACTGTCCAAGAGCCTTGGCTTGGCACTTCCCTGGCTGCGTCTTTCGGTCATCGGCTCGATCACGTATGAAACCGTGGCTGCGGGCAACGCCATTGAGGCAGCAGATCAGACCATGAGTGAGCTTGTGTCCGATCCTTCCATCTTTATCACGATCGCATGGGTCATGACCGTAGGTATTGCAGCGGGCTTGATTCTCGTGCCCTTTGTGACCAAGAAGCTCAAAAGCGGCATGTCCAAGATCGGCATGAAGGACAAAAAGTGGGGCGAGATCTTTAACAACGCCATGTTCCTTGGCATGATCTCGGCTTTCCTTGGCTACGTATTCTGCGACGTGGGTCTGCTCTTCAAGGGCGACACCTCGGGGCTTATACCCGTGTGCGTCATGCTGGTGTCCGCTGCCGTAATGGCGGTGCTTGGTATTTTGGCAACCAAGACCAAAATCCGTTGGCTGACCGACTATGCGCTGCCTGCCAGCCTGATCGTAGGCATGGCAAGCGCAATTCCCTTTACTGCTTGGTTGGGAGGTGCTTAAATATGAAAAAGAATCTTTCTTACATGGAAAGCGTCCACCGCGACGGACGCATCTGGGGAATTATCGTAGCCATTGTGCTGCTCTGCTTTCCTCTCGCACTTTCGTTTATCTTTAATGCCTCTCCCAACTGGAAGGTATTGATTGCAGGCGTAGTTGCCACCGCTCCTATGTACTGGGCTGTCGGTATCGTTGAGATCTTTACTTACGTGCCCATGCTGGGTGCAGGCGGTACTTACCTCTCGTTTGTTACGGGTAACATTTCCAACCTCAAGCTGCCCTGCGCTATTGACGCTATGGAGCGTGCAGGCGTCAAGGCAAGCGACGAGGAGGGCGAGGTCATTTCCACCATCGCCATCGCGGTTTCCAGCATTGTCACCACGCTGATCATTTTGGTGGGCGTGATCTGCATCGTGCCGCTGACTCCCGTGCTTGAATCCCCCATACTCATTCCCGCGTTTGATATGATCCTGCCTGCGCTGTTCGGCGGCCTTGCGGTAGTCTTTATCTCCAAGAACCTCAAGCTCTCGATCGCGCCCGTGATCCTGATGCTGGCGCTGTTCATCTTCGTGCCCTTCCTTGACGCAGGCACGGTGGGCATTATGGTCCCCGTGGGCGTGGTCATTACGGTGGTGTACGCGCGCATCCTTTACAAGAAGGGAGTGCTTTGATCTATGTGGGCAATCCCTGTCGTACTTGTCATTCTGATTTTTCTTGCCGTCATTCTGATCCGCGCACTCGCTTTCAAGCCCAAGGCACAGCCGCCTGTGGATGATTCCCCCGTGGAGTTTGACAAGGATCGCGCCACCGAGGCTCTTCGCACGCTGGTGCGTTGCAAAACGGTTTCCTACCGCGATCCCGCGCTCGAGGACAACGCAGAATTTGAAAAGCTGATCGATGCGCTTCCCTCTCTGTATCCAAACGTATTTGCCACCTGCACCATGCAGCGCATGCCCGACCGCGGTCTGCTCTTTCACTGGAAAGGCAAAACCGACGGCAATCCCGCTGTGCTCATGGCGCACTATGACGTCGTTCCCGTCAACGAGGATCTGTGGGACGTGCCCGCATTCGAGGCACTCTTAAAAGACGGTTGCGTGTGGGGACGCGGTACGCTTGACACCAAGGTCACCTTTAACGGTATTCTGTTTGCGGCAGAGTCGCTGATCTCGCAGGGCTTTACCCCCGAGTGTGACGTGTATTTCGCGTTTTCGGGCGGCGAAGAGGTCAACGGCAAGGGTGCTGCGCACATTGTGGACTACTTTGAGCAGCACAAGATCGAGCCTGCACTTGTTGTGGACGAGGGCGGTGCTGTGGTCGAAAACGTGTTCCCCGGCGTCAAGGTGCCCTGCGGCATGATCGGCATTGCCGAAAAAGGCATGATGGATATCAAATATACCGTCAAGTCGGGCGGTGGTCACGCCTCCGCGCCCAAGCCGAACGCACCTGTGGATCGCCTTTCCAAGGCTTGCGTGCGTATGGTTACGCACCCGTTCAAGGCAAAGCTGACGCCCCCCGTAGCACAGATGTTTGACACGCTGGGCAGATATTCCACCTTTGTTTACAGAATCATTTTTGCCAACATCAAGCTGTTTTTGCCCGTGCTTGACCTAATCTGCAAAAAGAGCGGCGGTGAGCTCAACGCGCTCATGCGCACCACGGTTGCCTTTACCCAAATGCAGGGCTCGTCGGCATCCAACGTCATTCCCCCCGAAGCAAGCATGGTGTCCAATATCCGCCTCAATCCCGCGGATAATATGGACTCAGCTCTTGCCTACATCAAAAAGACGGTGGGTGACGATAAGGTCGAGGTCACAAAACTGCACGGCATGAACCCCAGCCGCATCTCGCGCACCGATTGCGCAGGCTACGATAAGGTTGCAAGCGCGGTGGCATCTACCTGGAAGGGCTGCGTGGTCACGCCCTATCTCATGGTGCAATGCTC
>JAZOLE010000091.1:0-12669 GCA_045652835.1 Eubacteriales bacterium
CCAAAGATGATAAATATTATTTATTCTGTTGCGATGAGAATTATGAAGTGGTAAGCGATATGCTATATAATAGTGTTGAAGAATGTATGGCCATTGCTTCGCAGTACAAAGAAAACATCGTTTGGAACAAAGCGTAGTATCTATCAAACCAAATAATATACCCCGACAGACTTTAAAAAAATCTGTCGGGGTTAATTATTTGTTTTCTGTGGATCAAATTTTTGCGCTAACGGACAGTCGAGGACGCCTGTCCCTACAAAATAGGTACAAACTTCCTTATGAGAAGGAGCCTTTGAACATTCCCTTTTTTCTTTCTGTTTATTCTATATTATCTTTCAAGCGCGGTATCCAGCGTACGCTTTGCCAATATCGGCGCATCAACGTTGATATGTTGGCCGCGGTTTCCTTGATGCGGAATCGCTTGCTGTGGCGCGTGGCATACGGAGAGGGCATATCCGAGAGCGTCAGTGGTGCGTAGAAGTGCCCCTCGTAGATTCTATAGCGGGAAAGATTGCGGGCTAAGCCGCGGATCGAATAAAAGCGCTCGGGAGAGATGCCCGCACCTGTCATGGAGATCAGCTCCACGGCAAAATCCACGCAGGTATGGCACTTTTCAAGAGCTACGCGCTGACGAACCAGAAAGGTCAGTGCGCTGATATAGTTGTAAACGTATTCGTGCTCCTCGGCAACGTATGCATCAATGTGTGTGCGAATTTTTTCATATTGCTCGTCGGTGACCGGAATGGCACAGATTTGCACGTTGGCGGCCGTGTTGCGGCGTAGGTAACGCTCGGGCGTTTCTACCACAAAGCCACCGCAAAAGGGGGTGTCCTCATAACGGCGAGCAAACGAGTAAAGCGTTTGCAGGTTGCCATCCAGCGAAATGGATACGTGATTGTAGCGGTGATGCGTCATAGCGCGGATGCACTTGGCAATGATATACTGCGTGGAAGAAAACACAACGTATACGTATTTGGGGGATTCTGCCATAAGGACCTCCTTTCATTTGAGATGAGTTTACAATGAATTACAATAAGTTATAGAACATGATGATACCGATCAGATTGGTTGCCAGATTGGATGCCATATGGACAAACCAGGAGGGCAACAGGCTCTTGGTTTTGTGGTTGAGAAAAGCGAAGATACAGCCACCGATGGCCATGCCAAGCAGGGCAAGCGCAAAAATGACGGGGGAGAGCCAGCCGTCCATAAAGGCAACGTGATAAGCGGAGAAGAGCAGGGCACTCGCGATATAAGCAAAGGGCGCGCCCAGCGGAAGCATGCCAAAAAAGCAAAAGCCGCGGAAGAAAAACTCCTCCAAAAGGGAATTTACAAGAGCTATGTAGATGGCGACGAAAATAAAATTTTCACGTGTGACACCTGCGTCCGAGGTAACCGAATCGGTAATAGATGAAAAATCAATAAAGCCGCGCAAGGCAAAAAATGCGACTAAGATCACGGCAAAAATACCGAGGGCAAGCGGCACGATGAGAACTGCGTGCTGCTTTTTGAGCGAGAGTAGCTTACGCGGCTCAAAGGCCTTGGTAGCAACAAGGTACAAAACGGGAATCGCGCCGAAAAAGACCAGCTTGATCGCACTCTTGACCGCATACGGCGGTGAGAGCACCGCATCTACGAGACCCATACAAGCGCAAAGGGCAAGCGAGAGAAGTAGCACGACCACTGCGCTTTTCTTTGTCTTTTCCATAGTATCCCTCCGTTTCCTTCCCTTTATTATAGCATATTCTTCCTTTCGCGTCAATCATTCTGCGCGTATTTAAGAAATCTTTATGATGGCCAAGAGCGAGGGCGGAACATAAGTTGCTTTACGCACAAGCACACGATGCGCACGACACAGGGGACGGGGCCCGGTTACACCCTCGGTGTAACCGAGTTCCGCCCCCTATTACGCGCATCTTTGTATGATATTAAAAGAACCGAAATCCTTTGATTTCGGTTCTTTTTGCGCTTTTACGCTGTCACAATGCCATCGGCCTTTTGCAGACCCAGCTTTTTGACTGCGTCCTCGCGCATTTTGTATTTGAGGATCTTACCCGCTACGTTCATGGGGAAGGAGTCCACAAAATCAATGTATTTGGGCACCTTATGGCGTGCCATGTGATCGAGGATATAGCCCTTCATTTCCTTTTCGGTCATAGTCTCGCCCTCTTTGAGAATGATGCAAGCCATGATCTCCTCACCGTACTGCTCATCGGGCACGCCGATGACCTGTACGTCCTTGACCTTGGGATGGGTATAGATGAATTCCTCGATTTCCTTGGGGTAGATGTTCTCGCCGCCGCGGATGATCATATCCTTGAGTCTGCCCGTGATACGGAAATTTCCGTCTTCGGTCATGGCGGCAAGGTCGCCCGTATGCAACCAACCGTCCTTGTCAATGGCAGCGGCGGTGGCGCGGGGCATTTTATAATAGCCCTTCATAATGTTGTAGCCACGGGCAACAAACTCACCGTTTTGTCCCACGGGCACCTCTTCACCCGTTTCGGGGTCAACGATTTTGCATTCGATCTCGGGCAGTGCGCGGCCTACCGTGCCCACACGAATCTCAAGCGGATCGTCTGTGGAGGACATGGTACAGCCGGGAGATGCCTCGGTCTGCCCGTATACGATGGTGATCTCGCTCATGTGCATCTTCTCCACCACGTCACGCATGACAGAGATAGGGCAGGGACTGCCTGCCATGATACCGGTGCGCACGTGTGAGAAATCGGTCTTGGCAAAATCGGGGTGCTCCAAAAGCGCAATAAACATGGTAGGAACGCCATGGAAGGCGGTAATACGCTCCTGATGAATGCAAGCAAGCGCAGGACGGGGCGAAAAATACGGCAGAGGATAGATCGAAGCCCCGTGTGTCATGGATGCGGTCATGGCCAGCACCATGCCAAAGCAGTGGAACATGGGTACCTGAATCATCATGCGATCAGCGGTGGAAAGATCCATGCGGTCACCGATGCATTTGCCGTTGTTGACGATATTATAGTGCGTCAGCATAACGCCCTTGGGGAATCCGGTGGTGCCGGATGTGTACTGCATGTTGCAAACATCATGTGGAGAAACGGCGGCGGCCATGCGGGAAAGCTCCTCACGCGGGGTTTTCTTGGCGTAGGTCAGTGCCTCTTCCCATGTCAAAGCTCCCGGTTCCTCAAAGCCACAGGTGATTACGCGGCGCAGGAAGGGTAAGCGCTTACAGTGCAGGGGCTCACCGGTGGGGGTAGCGGCCATTTCGGGGCACAGCTCACGCATGATTTGTCGGTAGTTGGAATCTCTGTATCCATCCACCATGATCAGCGTGTGCGTATCCGATTGCCGAAGCAAATATTCTGCCTCATGGATCTTGTACGCGGTGTTCATAGTAACCAGCACGCCGCCGATCTTGGTCACCGCCCAGAAAGCAATATACCATTCGGGGATATTGGTTGCCCATACGGCTACGTGTGTGCCGGCTTTGACTCCCAGCGAGATCAGCGCACGCGCGCACTTGTCCACGTCACGGCGGAACTGAGCGTAGGTGCGGGTATAATTCAGCGTAGTAAACTTAAAAGCATATTGATCGGGGAACAGCTCGGCCATGCGATCCAGCACTCCCGAGAAGGTCATGTCGATCAGCGTGTCCTTTTTCCACACGTATTTTCCGGTGTGCGCGTTGTTATCGTACAGGTGATCCTGCGCGCGCGAGGTGTCCGAAAAACGCTCCATATAGGTAGCAAACTGGGTCAGAATGATCTCGGGATCGTTGATGTCCTCGATCCATGCGGGATCCCACTCCAGCGAGATAAAGCCGTCATAGTTGACAGAGGAAAGCGCGCGGATCAGGTCGGGCATGGGGAGATCACCCTCGCCCATAAAGCAATACTCACCGTTCTTGGCGTCACGGACGTGTACGTGCTTGACGTATGCGCCAAGGTTGGTAATGGTGGTCTCGGGCGACTCGCCTGCCTGCAGGCAGGTGTTGTACATATCCCAAAGTGCACCCAGGCTGTCGCTTGCAAAGCGGTTGAGTATCTCGCGCAAGGAGTCGGTATGCGCAAAGCAGCCCGCGGTCTCCAAAAGCAGCGTAACGCCCATTTCTTGCGCATAGGGCAAGAGGGGCTCTAAGTTTTTGCAAACCGTATCAAAGCAATCCTTGCCGTCGGTACGCGTGTGCACGCGCACAAAGGGCACGCGAAAGGCGGATGCCAGCGCGATATAAGCGCGCAAGGTCTCCACGCAGCTCTCGCCGTCAGGCTCGGAGATATCGGCAGAGGTGTCAAAGCAAACGGGGGTAATGCGGCGGTCGATCAGCGTGTGCAGCGTGCTTCTTGCACAGGCTGCGTCAAAGGGCTGACCGGGTGCGCCCAGGGTATCTGTAACGTCGTAAAGCTCCAGTCCCTGCATGCCCGTGGCATCGCACAGAGAAAGCAGGTCGGCATAAGAGCAGGACGTCCATTTTCTGTTGGAAAACGAAAGCTTCACGCGCGACCCTCCTCGTAAACGATCTTGTTGAGCGCGTCAAGGTACGCGCGGATGGATGCGCCGATAATGTCGGTGGAAATACCCTGACCTGCGTGCAAGCCGCGCTCGGAGCGCAGTTTGACAAGCGCAGAACCCACAGCCTCGCGACCCTCGGTCACGGCGTGGATCTGGAAATCGTCCAGCTCGTAGTGGTGACCCACGATCTGCTCCAATGCCTTGAAGGCAGCGTCGATCGGACCGTCGCCAAGCGAGATGGCTTGCAGCGTCTTTTCTCCCTTTTGCACCGTGATGTGCGCGGAGGAGGAGAAGGTATTACCGCTGTTGATAACGTAGGTAATCAGCTGATAGGTAGAGGGCACTTGCATTGCGATGGTTGCCACAATGGTGTCAAGCTCGCGCGTGCCGATGGTCTTGCTTTGTGCGATTCTCTTGCATTCCTCAAAAACGCGGTTTGCGTCCTCGGAGGAAAGGGTATAGCCCAGCTTGGCAACCTCGGCAAGCACGGTGTGCTTGTCGGCATCTGCACTCAGTGCAAGGCTCTCGCCCTCACTTTGCAGCACGGCACTTGCCTTGCTGCCGCCTTTTTTATCAAACAGATCTGCAGCCGCAGCGGCGCAGGTCTTTGCCTCGGTGTAAAGCACGCAGGTATCCACGCCAAGCTTTTCGGCTCTTTGCGCAAGGATTGCAAGCGTTGCACCGGTGTTGGGTGCTTCGTTGCCTGCGCAGCAAAGATTGATCTGCCCAACCTTGGCGGAAAGAGATTCCAGCACGGTGGCAAGCGCCAGACCGCAAGCGTCCGAGCAATGCAAGCCCAGCGTTACGTTTGCAAGCGCGGGAACGTCTGCTTTGAGCTGCTCGATAAATGCGATCATATCCGCGGGAAGCGCGTAGCCCTCGGGGTCGCAGATTGTAATGGTATCAGCACCTGCCTCAATTGCGGCATTGATGCAGCCGGTCAGGATGGCATAGTCACCGCGCACGGCGTCCTCTGCCACAAATTCCACGTGATCGCAAAGTGCGCGTGCAGCGCGAATGCCCTTTTGCACGGTTTCAATGGCGTTTGCGGGCTTGAGATGATGGAAAAATTCCAGCTGTGCCTGCGAGGTGGGCAGCGCCAGCGCCAGCTTTTTATGCTTGGCTGCGCCAATCGAGGTGTAAACCTCCTGTGCATCTGCGCCGTCAGGGGAAACGTGTGCACAAAGCACCGAGTCGGTGATCACCGATGCTACCGTGCGCGCAAGCAAGGCGTCAGCCTTGTGGCTTTTGATGCGCGGCAGCGTGATCTGCGAGACGTGCATTTTGCCAAGCAATCTGGCAGCCTGTACCTTCTCTCGGAAGGAAAGCTGCTCCGATGCGAGCTTTGTGCAAAGAGTAATATCGTTGATGATGAGATTGCGCATAAAGGTTCTCTCCGTTTGTCAGATTTCGAGGGTCCAGCCCTTAGTATCTTGGATCTTGCCCCACTGGATACCGGTTAAAGTATCGTACAGGGTCTGGGTGACAGCGCCGATCTTGCCGCCGCTGACGGGATAGCGTACACCGCCATAGCAAAGCTCGCCAATGGGGGATACAACTGCTGCAGTACCCGTGCCCCAAGCCTCTTCCAGCTTGCCGTTCTGGGCAGCCTCGATCAGCTCATCCACGCTGATGCGACGCTCGCTGACAGGGTAGCCTGCGTCACGCAGCACCTCAAGGCAGGATTTTCTGGTAATACCGGGCAGAATAGAGCCGGTCAGCGAGGGGGTGACGATCTCACCGTCGATCTTGAACATAACGTTCATCGCGCCTACCTCTTCGATGTACTTGCGCTCCACGCCGTCCAGCCACAGCACCTGAGAATAGCCCTGCTTTTCAGCCTTGTCGCCTGCTCTTGTGCTGGCAGCGTAGTTACCGCCGCACTTGATGTGACCCGTACCGCCCTTGACAGCGCGTACGTCCTCGCCCTCGATCATGATCTTGACGGGATTGATGCCTTCCTTGTAGTAAGAGCCGCTGGGGGAGGCGATGATCATAAATACAGCCTCGTTAACGCCGTGCACGCCCAGATAGGGGTCGTTACCGAACATAAAGGGACGGATGTAAAGCGAGGTGCCCTCGGTGTGAGGAACCCAAGCCTGCTCGTGGCGTACGAATTCGGTATAGCACTGCAGCGCATCCTCTTCGGGAATGGTGGGCAGGCAAAGTCTTTCTGCGGACACGTTCATGCGGCGAATGTTCTCAAGCGGACGGAACAGCTGCACCTTGCCGTCCGAGAGACGGCGGTAAGCCTTCAGACCCTCAAAGATCTCCGCGCCGTAATGCAGCACGGTGGAGGCGGGGTGCAGGGAAATGCTGCCAAAGGGCACGATGCGTGCATTGTGCCAGCCCTCTTGCTTGTTGTAGTCCATCATGAACATATGGTTGGTGAAATATCTGCCAAAGCCTAACTTGCTTTCCTCGGGGAGAGGCCAAGTTTGCTCGTTTTCAATGATTTTGATATCCAACATCGCTCTATCTCCTTATGCCTTGTATTCGTAGCCCAGCTTGATGGCGTTCAGGTTCTGCTCGATCAGGTTGGCTCTCTTGGCGCTGACTACCTTGCCCATAGCGGCTTCAAGGTACTCCATGCCAAGCTCGGGGTATTCGGCAAGCACCTTGCCGAGAATGATCATATTTGCCAGCGTGGGAATGCCCATGTCGTTGGCAATTTGCGTAGCGGGAATGTAGTAAGCGTCCACGTCCTCGCGCTCGATCTTGCGTGTGATCAGCGTGCTGTCCACAAAGATCTTGCCGCCGGGAAGCACGGCTGCCTCGTACTTGTCAAGCGAGGGCAGGTTCATGGCAACCAAGCAATCGGGATTTGCCACGATGGGGGAGCCGACGGGGGTGTCACTGATGATAATCGAGCAATTTGCCGTACCGCCGCGCATTTCGGGGCCGTAAGAGGGCAGCCAGCTGACCTGCTTATCGGCAATCAGTCCTTGATACGCAACGATTTTGCCAAGGAACAGAACGCCCTGACCGCCAAAGCCTGCAATCAACATTTCTAAGGTCTTCATGCCTGTGCGTCCTCCTTACTCTGGGCGTCGCGATCGCGATAAACGCCAAGCGGATAATAGGGCAGCATGTTCTCGTTTGCCCATTGCATTGCCTTTTCGGGCGTCATGCCCCAGTTGGTCGGGCAGGTGGAGATGACCTCAACCAAAGAAAAGCCCTTGCCCTCAACCTGATTCTGGAATGCCTTGAGGATCGCCTTCTTTGCCTTGCGGATGCCTGCAACGCTGGTTACCGCAACGCGCTCGATGTACTGCGGACCTTCGAGCTGCGAGAGCATTTCGGAAACCTTAACGGGATAGCCGCAATGAGCGGTATCTCTGCCGTAGGGCGAGGTCTGGG
Source organism: Eubacteriales bacterium (assembly GCA_045652835.1). Taxonomy (GTDB): domain Bacteria; phylum Bacillota; class Clostridia; order Oscillospirales; family CAG-272; genus SVQP01. The sequence goes on from JAZOLE010000091.1 coordinate 7,849, forward strand.
TGACCTGACCGGGCAGCGAGGTGGGCGCCATCTGACCGCCTGTCATGCCGTAGATGGCGTTGTTGATGAAAATAACGGTAATGTTTTCGTTACGGGCAGCGGCGTGAACCGTCTCTGCCATACCGATGGATGCAAGGTCGCCGTCGCCCTGATAGGTAAACACTACCGAGTCGGGGTTAGCTCTCTTGAGTCCGGTTGCAACGGCAGGCGCACGGCCGTGTGCCGCCTCTACCATGTCGCAATTGAAATAGTTATATGCCATAACCGAGCAGCCTACGGGCGCAACACCTACCGTGCGGCCCTCGATGCCAAGCTCGTCCATGACCTCAGCCACCAGTCTGTGCACAATGCCGTGCGTGCAGCCGGGGCAGTAATGCATAGTCAAATCCGCAAGCGCGTGCGGTCTTTTGAAAACTACCATGATCAGTTACCTCCTGCAATGCTTTGAATGCTTGCCAGCACCTGCTCGGGAGAGGGGATCATACCGCCTGCTCTGTTACACAGGTAAACGGGGCGGATGCACTCCTCGGCAAGTCTGATATCGTCGATCATCTGTCCCATGGACAGCTCGACAGATATGAATGCCTTGACCTGATCGGCGGCCTTGCGGAACGCCTTTTTGGGGAAGGGCCAGAGCGTGATGGGACGGATCATGCCCACCTTAATGCCCATTTCGCGTGCAGCGATGACTGCGTTCTTGGAAACGCGCGCAGCAATACCGAAGGCAGCGATGCAGATCTCAGCATCCTCCATCATGAACTCCTCGTACATGACCTCGTTCTCCTCGACCAGGCGATAACGCGCAAAGCGATCGAAGTTCTGCTGCTCCAGCTCCTCGGGAACAAGCGAGAGCGAGTTGACGATGTTGTGCTTTCTTTCAAGGTTGGTGCCGGTCACAGCCCAAGGCTTTTCCACCGTGGTGGGCTTGATGTCGGAAAGGGATACCGGCTCCATCATCTGACCCATGGTACCGTCAGCAAGGATCATGGAGGTCATGCGGTATTTGTCGGCAAGGTCAAAGCCCTTGACGGTCAGCTCAGCCATTTCCTGCACAGAGCTGGGAGCCAGCACGATCAGGTGGAAGTCACCGTGACCGCAGGAGCGGGTTGCCTGGAAGTAGTCGGACTGGGAGGGCTGAATACCGCCAAGTCCGGGGCCGCCGCGCTGTACGTTGACGATCAGCGCAGGTAGGTCTGCACCTGCAAGGTAGGAAATGCCCTCGCTCTTGAGCGAAATTCCGGGCGAAGACGAGGAGGTCATGACTCTCTTGCCTGCGGCGGATACGCCGTAAACCATATTGATAGCCGCGATCTCACTCTCTGCCTGCAAGAAGCAGCCACCGATCTTGGGCATCTTTTTTGCCATATAAGCGGCAATCTCTGTCTGGGGGGTGATGGGGTAGCCGAAATAATGACGGCAGCCTGCCATAATAGCAGCTTCGGCAATGGCTTCATTGCCTTTCATAAGTACCTTATCGGACATGATAGCTCCTCCTTATCTTTCTACCGTGATCACGCAATCGGGGCAGATCAGGGCGCAATTGGCGCAGCCCACGCAAGCGGACTGGTCAGTGATCTCGGCAGGGCAATGGCCCTTGGAGTTGATTTTGTCTTTGGCGATGTGCAAAAGCTTTTTGGGACAGTTTGCAACGCAAAGTCCGCAGCCCTTGCAGCGTTCGGCATCAATGGTTAATTTAGCCATGTGGGGGTCCTCCGTATGTAGAATCAATAGTATTTTTTCTGTAGGGTAATGGGGAATGGATGGGGTACGCGGTCTTGCAGCACGGGCGCAAGATTTTGCGTAAACGCGGTCATGACCAAGGGCAATCCCGCAAGCTCGCAAAGCTTTTGTACGTAAGACTGGGACGCAAGCACGGTCTGCGCGTCGGTAAATTCACCCAGGTGCGAGTTGTTGGCAATGGCACTCACGGGCAGCTTGCAAGCCTGCTCGATCTCGCGCAGCACCTCAAGGGCGTCCTCGGGGGTGGGGGTCAGAGCGCGGTAGGCATTTGCTACGAAGATCATTTCGTAGTCATTCTCCTCTTGGATCATGGGCACGTATCTGCCCAGCGCCACCGCACCGCGGTCATCGCCGCCCACGTCCAGCACCGCAAATCGATCACGGTGCTCAAAAATGCCGTAAAACGAAGCGGGCATGGCGGGGGCGTCTAAGTTTGTGTTTGCATAAGGGGAGGAAAACGTTTCTACGCCGAGCGCTTGCAGCTCGGCTTCGCTGTCCTTGGAGCGGAAATAGGGGTTGACGATATCCATATCCGCCAGCACTACGCGCTTACCCTGCCTGTGCAAGTGCGCAGCGTAATTGACGGCAAGATTGGTTTTTCCGCTGCCGTAGTGTCCCACGAAAAGCGTAATGCGTTTGTCTTGCATCACAGCTTGTTACGAATGATCTTGCCGCTGGTGGTTTTGGGCAGGCTTTCGCAGAAGACCACGATTCTGGGATATTTATAGGGTGCGGTACGCGACTTGACGTACTGCTGGATTTCTTTTTTCAGCTCCTCGGAGGGCTGCTTGCCACCCGTGAGCACGATGCTTGCCTTGACCACCTGACCGCGGATCTCGTCGGGAGAAGCGCTGACGCCGCATTCCAGCACGTAAGGCAGCTCCATGATGACGCTTTCGATCTCGAAGGGACCGATGCGGTAGCCCGAGGACTTGATAACGTCATCCACGCGACCGACGTACCAGTAATAGCCGTCCTCATCGCGCCATGCCACGTCACCGGTGTGGTAGTAGCCGTCATGCCATACCTCTGCGGTCTTTTCGGGAGCGTTGTAATAGCCTTGGAACAAGCCGTTGGGATGCTCGATATCGGTGCGGATCACGATCTCGCCCGATTCACCGACGCCCACGGGGTTGCCGTCGGGGTCAACGATGCTGACGTCGTAAAGCGGTACGGGCTTACCCATAGAACCGATCTTGGGCGTCATGCCTGCAAGGTTACCGATGACAAGCGTAGTCTCGGACTGACCAAAGCCCTCCATGAGCTCCAGACCCGTAAGCTGCTTGAAGCGGTGATATACCTCGGGGTTGAGTGCCTCACCCGCAATTGCCGCGTGCTTGACCGAGGAGAGATCGTACTTGGTCAGATCCTGCTTGATCATCATGCGGTACATGGTGGGGGGAGCACAGAAGGTGGTGATATGATATTTTTCAAACATGGGCAGAATGACAGATGCGTCAAAGCGGTCGAAGTCATAAACAAAGGTTGCGCCCTCGCACAGCCATTGACCGTACATCTTGCCCCACATTGCCTTTGCCCAACCTGTGTCGGAAATGGTCAGGTGCAGACCCTCGGGGTCTACGCAATGCCAGTATTTTGCGGTATGGAAGTGACCCAGCGCGTACTTGTAGCTGTGCGCTGCGATCTTGGGATAACCGGTCGTGCCGGAGGTAAAGAACATCAGCATCAGATCGTCACCGCCGGGCGAGTTTTCGTCTCTTTCCCATTTGCCGCTGAACAGCGAGTATTCTGCGTCAAAGTCGCGCCAGCCCTCTCTCTTGCCGCCGATCAGAATCTTGGCGGTCAGCGTGGGACAGCCCTGCTCTGCAAGCTCAACCTGACGCGCAACGTCACCGTCCGCAGTACAGATGATGGCGCTGATGCCTGCCGCACCGAAGCGGTAGGAAAGGTCATGCTCCTGCAGCTGGTTGGAGGCGGGAATTGCCACAGCACCGATCTTGTGCAGTGCCAGCATCGAGAACCAGAACTGGTAGTGACGCTTGCAGATCAGCATGACGCGGTCGCCTCTCTTAATGCCAAGCGACTTGAAGTAGTTGGCGCACTGGGAAGAGGCGCGCTTGATATCGCCAAAGCTGAAGCGGCGCTCGGTCATGTCGCCTGCGATGTGCAGCATAGCCAGCTTATCGGGCTTTTCGCGACCCAGCGTGTCGATGATATCGTATGCGAAGTTAAAGTGATCGGTATTCTTAAAGGACAGCGACTCAAGCACGCCCTGTGTGCTTTCCTTGACGTCCACGAAATTCTGCCATACGCGCTTTTGATCGTCGCGCACCGCAACTGTAGGAGCGGCACCCGTCTCAACTGCCTTGATCTGCTCGGCAGCATCGGGGTCAAGCACGATCGCGTAGAAGGTGCAGTCCTTGCCGCCAACGGCAACCTCACCGTGCGGAATGGAGGAGTCGAAATAGATGGTGTCGCCTGCGCTCAGAATTTCCACGTGGTCACCGATCTGTACCTTCAACCGTCCGTCAATGACGATGTCACATTCTTGACCCTGGTGGGCAACCAAGGGAATGGGGGCGTTTTCTGCCGCTTCGCTGTAGGTTGCACGCACAAACAAAGGCTCTGCTATTCTGTTTTTGAAGGTGTACGCCATGTTGTAGTAGGAAAGACCGTGTGCCTGCTCGATCTTTTGACCCGCACCGCGGCGTGTCAGCGTGTACGTTTGCAGCTTGGGGGCAGAGCCCTCGATGATTTCGGTCACGTCCACCTTGAGCGCCTGTGCGCAACGGTAAATAAACGCGAAGTTGAGGTCGCGCTTACCGGCTTCGCAGTCGAGGTATTCCTCTGTGCTTACGCCCGCAGCGCTTGCCATGTAGGCAACGCTCAGACCCTCGATCTCACGCAGCTCACGGATACGCGCCGCCATTTCAACGATTTTTTGTTCAAGTCCTGTCAGATTACTCATGTTAGAAAAATCTCCTTGTAATTCGGTAGGGCTGCCTTGGGAAAAAGCATGCCCGTCTCAAGTTGACTTGAGACGGGCAAAGGTATCAATGTCCGCGGTACCACTCAAATTGCGCAAAACGCGCCACTTTACGGATGCGTTGCATACAATGT
>JAZOLE010000092.1:0-3760 GCA_045652835.1 Eubacteriales bacterium
TTTCCGTTCTCATTCTTGCCCGTAAACGCTCTGCCGTCGGCATAGCGAAGCATTCCCTGATCCGCCAGCTCCATGACGCGTTCAAAGGACTTATGATAGAACGTGATGGGCTTGTCCTTCTTGGGATTGTAATAGGTTACACTGCCGCCCTGCAGATGATGCAGTCCCGCAATCGACTCAAGCAGCTCTCTTTGTCCGCTGCCCGCGATGCCCGCAATACCTAAAATCTCACCTGCTTTTGCAGTAAAGGTAATATTGTCCAATATTTTGATGCCCTCGGCATCGGTCATGGAAAGTCCCTCAACCACAAGGCGGTCGCGTACGTTTTCGGGATCGGGACGCTCAATATTCAGCTCCACCTTCTTACCAACCATCATTTCTGTCAGCTCGGAGGGGCTGGTTTGCGCGGTTTCCACCGTAGCAATATGCTCACCCTTACGCAAAACGGCTACGCGGTCGGAAATCGACATCACCTCGTGCAGCTTATGAGTAATGATCAAAATCGACTTGCCGTCCTCGCGCATGCGACGCAGCACGTCAAACAGCTTTTCGGTCTCCTGAGGGGTCAGCACCGCACTGGGCTCGTCCAAAATCAGAATATCCGCACCACGGTAGAGCACCTTTAAGATCTCAACCGTCTGCTTTTCGGATACCGACATTTCATAGATCTTCTTTTTGGGGTCAATACGGAAGCCGTACTTGTCCGCAATTTCGGACACACGGCGGTTGACCTCCTTGATGTTGTACTTTTGTCCATCCTGAACACCAAGCACGATATTCTCAGCAGCGGTAAAAATATCGACCAGCTTGAAATGCTGGTGGATCATACCGATGCCATGCGCAAAAGCGTCCTTGGGCGAACGGATCACAACCTCCTCGCCATTGACAAGGATAGAACCGCTGTCCGGATAATAAATGCCTGCGATCATGTTCATCAGCGTGGTCTTACCGCAGCCATTCTCACCGAGAATGGCAAGAATCTCTCCGCGGCGCACGTCCAGATCCACGTTCACGTTCGCAGCAACCTTACCAAAATACTTGGATACCTTTCTGGTCTCCAATGCAATAGGTTTATTCATGGGGTCTCCTCCATACAGATTTTTTATCGTACAAACCTTCTGCAAAGCGTTCAAAACGCGACTTGAGCGCTTTGCACAATGATTGTAAAAAACCGCGACAAGCGGAGCCGAAGCTCCGCTTGTCTATTTGCTTAATATTAACCGAAGTTGGTGTTGAGCAGGGTGATACCGTCGATCTGGATATCGAAGTAAGGAGCTGCTCTGTACTCGGACTCGTGGAAATAACCGTCCTTGATAGCTTCGGTGTCGGGGGTGTATGCAGCATCGGTGTCAACGTCAGCCATGTAGGTGGTCAGCTTCTCGCCCTTAACGGTGAAGGTGTTGGTATCGAATACCTTGAGCTCGCCGCTCTTGAGCTTACCTGCAACCTCCTGCAGCTTAGCAAGAGTGCCTTCTGCAGCAGCGTTTTCGTTAATACCGGTCAGAACAACGGAACCCTCTTCTGCACCGCCGCACCAGTCAGCTGCGATGGGAGTGCCCTGGCAGTAGGACTTGATGATGTAGAGGTAGTAGGGAGACCAGTCGATTCTGGAGGATACGATAAAGGTGTTGGGGCAAGCCTCGTGAGTGGAGCCGTTGTAGGAAACGTTGGGAACGTTCTTCTCTTCACATACGGAGGGAGCGCCCATGGAGTCTGCGTGCTGGGAGATCAGCTTGCAGCCGTTGTTGATCAGAGCGGTTGCAGCGTTCTTTTCAGCGTTCTCGTCGTACCAGGAGCCGGTGAACTGAACTTCCATGGTAACTGTGGGGCATACGGACTTTGCGCCCAGGTAGAAGGAGGTGTAGCCGGAGATAACCTCAGCAAAGGTGAATGCGCCAACGTAGCCCATCTTAGCCTCTTCTGCGGTGAACTCGCCTGCAGCGATCATCTCGTTGAGCTTCAGACCTGCAGCAACGCCTGCAAGGTATCTGCCCTGGTAAATGGATGCGAATGCATTGTGGAAGTTAGAAAGACCTGCGGTGTGAGCCATAGTACCGGTTGCGTGGCAGAACTCTACCTCGGGGTGCTCTTGTGCAGCCTTGAGCAGGTAGCTCTCGTGGCCAAAGCTGTCTGCGAAAATAATGTCGCAGCCCTGGTCAACCAGGTCGCATGCTGCCTCGTAGCAAGCGTTGGACTCGGGAATGCCCTTCTTGTAGACGATCTGATCATCGGTCAGAGCAAGTGCTGCTTGCACCTTCTTAACTGCATTGATGAAGTTAAGGTCATAAGTGGAAGCTTCGTCGTGCAGCAGAATAAAGCCGATCTTAAAATCTGCGGGAACGTCGAAGTCCTTGGTGAGCTCAACCTCAGGCAGGGGCGACTCAGACATCTTAGCCTCATTGCCGGTCATGTCACCGCAAGAAGCCATAGCACCGATTGCCGCAATCATCAGAACGGCCAGGCACAGGGACAGAATTTTCTTGAACATTGTCATGTTCCTCCTAAGTATTTTTTTGGCACACCCGATCACTTTGAAAAATTCGCACAAAATGAAAAGGCCGATCCATATACGTTTTTGAGTGCACAGAATGAAGTGTCCAAAAAAAGAATATCGATCAGCAAAGCGTCTTTGTCCTCCTCTTTACAAAGCAGGTCGTGAATTACCTTTTATATAAAAGCCGCAGCCCTTATATCCCAAAACAATGACATACTTCATTTTAACACAAAAAATTCACATTGTCAACAAATTATCAATTTTTTTCAACAAATTAACCGTGCCAAATACATACAATATTTTACACATTTTTTTGTTGATTTTGTCTTTAAAATGTGTTATAATGTAAAAAACGGTGAGATACCCAAAATTCAGGAGATTGCCCACATGAGCAAAATTCAAAAATACGACAGCATACGGCCCGGGCAGGTATGGCTGGACACAGAGGGCAAGCGCATTCAGGCGCACGGCGGCCCGGTCATGTACCTGGTCGGCTTTTATTACTGGTATGGCGAGAACAAGGAGCCCACCGCCCCCGCCAAAAGGATCTGGCACTGGGGCGTGCGCTGCTACCGCTCTGCCGACCTGTACAACTGGGAGGACCTTGGGCTGATCATCCCGCCGTGCGAGGACGATCCCACCTCTTCCCTGCACCCGACCTCTTTGATGGACAGGCCGCACATCATCTATAACGCCAAGACCAAGAAATTCGTGTGCTGGCTCAAGATCATGCACTACGACGGCACGCAGGACGAGACCGTGCTGACCGCCGACGCGCTGACGGGGCCTTACACCATCGTGCGCGAGGGACTGCGCCCCTTGAACATGAGCGCGGGCGACTTTGATCTGGTGGTCGCGCCCGACGGCAAGGCGTACTACTATTTTGAGCGCGTGCATTCCGAGACCATATGCGCCGACCTGACCGACGACTATACCGACGTCACCGGCTACTACTCCACCCACTTCCCGCGCCCCTATCCGCCCTACGTGCGTGAGGCGACCGCGCACTTTTTGCGCAAGGGTAAGCATTATCTTGTCACATCCGGCACGACCAGCTATCTGCCCAACCCCTCCGAGCTTGCCATCGGCGACTCCTGGCACGGGCCTTATACGGTGCTGGGCGACCCGCATCCGACTGACGAGAGTCACACCTCCTTCCATTCGCAGATCTCAAGCGTATTCAAGGTCCCGGGCAAGAAGGATCTGTACATTGCGTGCGCCGACCGCTGGCTGCCGCACCGCATGCACCTGCCCTACGAGATGTAC
>JAZOLE010000093.1:0-3669 GCA_045652835.1 Eubacteriales bacterium
TTTTTCGTTTATTTACAGCACGATCGACTTGATCTCGGGGAATTCGTCCGCGAGGTCAAGCAGCTCGTCGCTGAGATTGTCCTTGTGTATGCGAACCTCCATCATCACGCGCGTGTCTCCACTATCCAGCTTTTCCATTTCCACACCGGCAACCAGCACCTTCATTTCCGTAAGTCTTGCGCGGATCTTGGGCATAACCGTGTGATAATCCTTGGAAATGACCAGCAAAAGCTCCTTGGAGGACTGCATGTCGCCCGGCAAAAACTTATGCAGCGCGATCTGCAGCAAAATCATGAGTGCGGTGCAAAGCACGCCAACCGTATACATACCCGCGCCCAGCGCAAGTCCGATAGCGGCAGTTGCCCAGATGCCCGCTGCGGTGGTCAAGCCCTTGACCGAGCCGCCGCGCACAAAGATTACTCCCGCGCCCAAAAAGCTGACGCCTGTGATAACGTTGGAGGCAATACGCGAGGCATCTGCCCCCACAACGTCGGAAAAGCCGTATTTGGAGATCACCATGATCAAGGTTGCGCCCAGCGCCACGATGATATGGGTGCGTATGCCCGCTTCCTTGAGTCGCTTGGTTCGCTCAAGACCGATAAGTCCGCCGCAAAGACATGCCACAACAACGCGGATCAGATAATCCCAAGCGCCGATGTGCTCAAAAAGCCATAAATCCCAAGCCATACTATCTCCTTTTCAAAAATTCAATCTTACTCTGCATAGCCAAGCTCTACCTTTACAATGCTCGGAAGTCCGTTGCGGTAGAAGGTCAGCTCGATGGTGTCTCCACCGTTATGCTCGTTGATCACGTCCATCAGATCATAAATGGTGAAGAGCTCTCTGCCGTCCGCCATGACGATGATATCACCGGACTGCAGCTTGTTGGAGGCATCAAGACCGGGCGTGGTGCTTTGCACCCAAATGCCTGTTTGAGATGCATAGAACACATCGTTCGGATGCGCATCGGCATATGCTCTATCGACCTCTTGGATCTTGTTTTCCTCGGGAATGTTGATATAATACTTTCCCGCCTCTACGCCAACGCCCACAATACCGATCAGCGGACGCTTGGAGGTAATGGGCGATTCGCCCGGCTCGCCTGTCTCGATGATGTTATTGATCAGCACCATCGCACCGTCGATCGGAATGGCAAAGCCCATGTTTTCGTACTGTCCGGAAAGCTTCAAGGTAATAATACCCAGCACCTCACCGTCCGAATTGACAAGCGGTCCGCCCGAGTTACCCGGGTTCACAGGCGTATCGGTCTGGATCAGCTTCATTTTCTTGACCAAAATGCCCTCGTCATCGTAGATCTTGACGTCTCTTTGCGCAAAGGACACAATGCCCTTGGTCACGCTCCACGCGTATTCCTCGCCTGCAGGCGTACCCACAGCGTACACGTTTTGCGCGTCCTGCACGTCAGCAGAGCTGCCAAGCTTGGCTACGTACAAGCCTCTTGCTTCAATCTTGATCACGGCAATATCGTCGATCTCGGAATATCCGACCAGCTCGGCAACTGCTGCCTGACCGTTATAAAACTTGACTGTAATGGTCTGTGCGCCTTCAACGACGTGATAATTGGTGGCAATATAGCCATCCTCGGTCAGCACAAAGCCCGTGCCCGTATTCACGCCCTTTTGATCCTTGGCTGTAATGACCACGGTATAATTGCGCACCGACTCCAGGGCGCTGAGCTGAATGGTTTGCTCGTCACCGCCGCCCACAATGGTCACGTCGCCCGTAAAGCCACCCTCTATGGATTCTTGCTCACCACCGACTACCTGCGAGACTACAGCAAAGATCAGCATACCAACCACAAGCCCCAGGCGCAGCGCAAACGCCGCAGTGGCAATCAGCGCGTAGATCCACACGCCAATCCCACGCTTGGTCTTTTTTTGTTTGAGATCAGCCGCGCGCTGATCCTCATAATTCCATTTATACACGCATTTCTCTTGAGGCTGCTTTGCAGCATCTGCGTCAAAGATCTGCTGCGCTCGCGCATGCATCTGCTGCTCTTGGGTCTGCGTGGGTTCCTGTACCGGTTCTTGTACAGGTTCTTGTACCGTTTCTATTTTCTCATCCTGCTCTTGCACAGGATTTTGTTCACGTTTTTCTTCCATAATGTTCTCCCCCTCTCATTCCTTTTCGGGAGCACTCACCTCGGGCAGCGTAAAGCTAAATTCACACCATTCGCCGGCAACGCTGTCAACCGAGATACTCTCATGATGGGCTTCGATGATGGTTTTGGCAATATAAAGCCCCAAACCAACGCCCTTTTTATCCAATCCGCGACTCTTGTCGCTCTTATAAAAGCGTTCAAATACGTACGGCAGATCCTCTTTGGCAATACCCTGCCCCTGATTATAGATGCGTACGCGAATCTTCTGACCCTTTCTGATGCGGTCAAGGCGAATGCGCAAAGCACCACCCTCTCTTGAGAATTTTACCGCGTTGTCAACAAGATTATACACGATCTGATACATGGCGTCGCGATCGGCAAGCACGAAAAGATTCTCGTCCTCGCATTCAAACTCCACGTCCAAGCGTTTCTCGTCGATCTTTTGCTCAAACGAGATCAAAATCAGGCGAGAAATCTCACAGATATCAAACGGTGCGGACACGAATTTGCGGTCGCCCGCCTGAATGCGCGACAGATCCAGCAGCTGCGTGACCAAGCGCGAAAGACGCTTGACCTCCTCGGACACAATGCCCAGATAATAATGCTGCTGCTCTGCAGGGATCACTCCATCCAGAATACTATCGATAAAGCCGGATATGGTGGTCATGGGCGTGCGCAAATCGTGCGACACGTTTGCCATAAACGAGGTACGCATTTTATCCAGCGCCTCCAAGGATTGCGCCATGTTGTTCATCGCACGCGCAAGCTCTGCCACCTCATCGTTTCCGTGCACGGGCACGCGCACGTCAAATTTACCCGCAGCAAAGCTTTTTGCCGCGTGGCTCATTTCCTTGAGCGGCGTGATGATGCGCTCGGTGATAAAATAGAACGCGATCAATGCCGCAAGCATGACCCAAAGGCTGGCAGCCATGATGACCTGTACGGTGGAATCGCGCAGATCCATCCAATCCGAGGAGTCCGCGCACACCAGCAGCACACCGTAAACCTCGCCCTCGTGTACAAAGGGATACGCATGCACCACGTGCGGCTGCGAAAGCGTTCCTGCAAAGGTATCCGTTCCCTGCACGTGCTGCCCCGAAAGCACCACCTGCATATCTGCCAGCGGCAATACCTGTCCTACCTCGAAAAGCTCCTGCTCCACGCCGCGTCCCATGAGCAGCGTGCCGTCTGCGTCTGCGATCAGAATGGTAATGCCATCTGCATTGACGGTCAGCGCCTGCAATATTTCAGCTGTGTGATGCTCGTTTTGGGCAACGTACTCCGAAAACGGCATATCCTTCTGATAGCTCCCGTCCACGTAAGCATATGCGGCGGCTGCAGAATTTGTGATCAGCTCGGTCTTGACCTGCTCGGAATACCCGTTGATGATATTGCCGATGATCACGATCAGCAGCATAAAGCTGACCACAATGATCAGCATAAACGCCGTGATATACTTAAAAAACAGACTCTTAAACACGAAACGTGCCTCAGCCCAGCAGCTCGAACTTGTAGCCTACGCCCCAAACAGTCTTGAGGATCCACTT
>JAZOLE010000094.1:0-6456 GCA_045652835.1 Eubacteriales bacterium
CCCACGGGACCCATTTATGGGTAGTAAGTAACAATTGCATGGCTGGCAGGCCAATTGACGGCGCACTTGTGCGCAGCCAGTATTATTAGGGCTATGCCCGAAACTGAAATACCACCCGCTATGCGGGTGGATATTTATTGCACTTTGTATCAATGGCGGCTTGCTCTCATCGACATGATCCGAGAAACATTCACTTTTTTCGTGTTGACAGAACTGCTATATTCGTGTTATAATGAATTATCACCCAAAGAAAGGGAGTTATCGTCATGAAAAAAGCTAAAATTATTCTGCTGACAGGTCAATCCAACGCTGTTGGTGTGGGACATTGCAAATATCTGCCCAAGCATTTCAGCCCCGAAAAGGTGCAGGAATACGTGGACGGCTACGAGAATATTCCGATCAACTACTATTCTCACGACAAAAAGAGCAACGGCTTTGTAAAAACGGGCATTAACTGCACCGAGCTGACCAAGGAAACCTTGGGACCCGAGATGGGTATTGCCGAGATCATTTCGAAAAAATACCCCGACGAGCAGTATTTTATCGTCAAATGCGCGTACGGCGGTACTAGCCTGTGGCACGATTGGCTCTCGCCCTCGGGCGGTGCGGAATATGATGCCGAGTCGCACGACGATATGACCAAGGCAGAGCATTATCGCGCGTACAGCTGGTGCTATAACGCGCTGATGGATATTCTCCCCAAGAGCCTTGCTGCCTTGGAAGAGCAGGGCTATGCGCCCGAGATCGTGGCGTGGTGCTGGATGCAGGGCGAGTCGGATGCTTGCGAGGCGCAGCACGTGAGCGCGTATGAAGAGCGTTATAATGCATTGCTTTCTGATCTGTGCGAAGAATTTGAACAGTATTTCGCATCGAATTGCGTCTTTTTGGATGCGGGTATTTCGGAGATCTGGCCGCTGTATCGTGAGCTTAACGAGATCAAGCGTGCATATGCCGAAAAGATGGCAAATAATGTGTATATCGACACCATTGCTGCAGGTCTGACCACGCAGGGTGAGCCTGAGGAGGAGCCGGATATTTATCACTATAACCTCGACTCCACCATCAAGCTGGGGCATCTGTTTGCAGAGCATATCTAAAGCATAAAGTGATATTACGGAACGCTTTGCAGGAGGGATTATGAATATTTCAGGCTGGGAATTTGACTTTGAAAGCTTGCTGCACTGGGATAACCGCAAGGTGATGTTGGATTGCAAGGACTATTTGTATGAATCTCCCGATGCAACGTATGCGTGCTTGCTTTATTCTGTTACCGAGGCAGGAATGCTGGATTATCGGGGCTTTTGCGCGATCTTGCAAGGCAAAAACGCTCCCGAGCTGTTGCTTCACATCCCTTATGTGAATTTTGAGCCGTTTGCCAAGTTCAGCAAGGATGGCAAGCTGCTTTTTCTCAAAGCAGCTTACCGATATGGCAAGAGATTTATTTTGGTTTTGAATCTTGAAAAAAGGAAGTATGCGGTGGTGCATTTTTGCGCGCCTCATTGGTATGAATTAGAGGAGCTGGAGGACGGGATGTTCCGCATCACCTTTGACACGGAGCAAACCAAGGACGACCGACGTATCCAAAGGATCAAAAACACGCTGATCGATACCGAGCAACTCAACTGGCGCAAGTGGAAGCCGTTGGCAGAGGGTGGAGAACTGCACCTGCAAAGGAGAGGCGGCTGGCGCGATCGCTTCAAATCTCCCGATCAAATTTGGGCAGAGACTATCGACCTTACCATCTCCGAGCAGATCTCGGTGCAGGAGTTTGTAGATCTCAATCAAAAAAAGACGCTCTACTATTTTGTGCCCTTTACGCAAAAAGAAAATGGAAAGTGGTTTAGCAATGCCATGAAAAACGATCAATACCCGGGTGATTTCCAGCCCGCGTTTACCACCTTGGAGGCGTGTCGGAGCTATTTGGAGTTAAAAGGCATGCAGCACGTCATCATCAAAGGCGACCTCAAGGGGCTGATGAAGTCCTTGGACTCTCATCCCCTGACAAAGGATTGGGGCGTGGTGATCGATCCGTACGGAGATTTTATCGGTATTCCGCCGAGAATCCGTATCACACCCAAGTCGCTGCGGTATTGAGTAGTTTTTTGAAATAAATGATATTGAAAGGGGGAGAATGCGCATGATATACGTCAAGCGTTTGACGCTGCCAAGCGAGATTGCGGAAATTGAATTTATTAAGCATGAGCAGCGCACCTGCTTTAATACCTTTTATCCGTTCAAAATTTTCCCCGACAAGGGGCTGCGTAACGTGGAATTTGAGCCTGTGACCATGTTTTATGGCGGAAACGGCTCGGGTAAGTCCACGCTGCTCAACGTGCTGGCGCGCAAAATGGGCGCTGTACGCTATTCCGAGTTTAACGACGCGCCCTTGTTTGACACCTTTGTTGGCATGTGCGCACTGGACTATGCCAAAATGCCGCGCGCCTCTTACGTACTGACCAGCGACGACGTGTTCGATTACGCGCTCAAGGCGCGTTCGATCAATGAGGGCATTGACGATCAGCGTAACGAGCTGTTTGACAAGTACGTTGCGGTGCACCGCCAAATGATATCTGATCCCGAGATCGGGCAGATGCACGGGCTTGACGACTACGAACGCTGGAGGGAGGTCAGGGAGATCATTTCTCCGCGCAAATCTCAGTCAAGCTACATCAAAAAGCGCGTGGTCAATGACATTGATCTTTGCTCCAACGGTGAGACCGCCATGCGCTATTTTCTTGACCGCATTGACGAGGACGCGGTATATTTCCTGGACGAGCCGGAAAACAGCCTGTCGATCGAGCGACAGATCGAGCTTGCCGACTATATTGCCGCCACCGCGCGTGCCACGCGCAGCCAGTTTATCATTGCCACGCACTCGCCCGTGTTCCTTGCCATGAAAGGGGCGAAGATCTACAATATCGACGGTTATCCCGCATCGGTGTGTAAGTGGACAGAGCTGCCCAACGTGCGCAGATATTTTGATTTCTTTATGGAGCATCAAGACGAATTTGAATAAACCCACCCCCGACATCGCGTCGGGGGATTTTTCTTTTGCCACCTCTTGCAAAACTGCCGTATTATTGTTATAATTATTTTAAAAAATTGTCCCCATTTTCGAATTTTCCACACTATAGGAGTGAAAGGAGGTGAGAGCATGTCAAATACACAGGAGCGGTTGATGACCGATTTTGCCAAAAACTATATGGAAAAGATATATTATTTCTGCCTGAAAAAGACCGGAAATGACGACCAAGCGCAGGAACTGACACAGGGCATTGCGCTGTGCGTGCTGACCGAGCTGCATCGAGGCAGGACTCCGGAGCACTTTTCCGCATGGATATGGCAAATTGCACGCAACCGTTATGCCGCTTGGGCTGACGCCAAGCATAGGATGCGCGAGACTTGTATCGATGCAGACATTGGCGACTATGAGATCGAGGATGAAAGCCAAGCCTTGTCGGAACAACTGATCAAGCAAGAGCAATTGGCAATACTGCGCAGAGAGCTTGCGTTTATCAAAAGCGAATATCGCAACATCATCGTAGCGTATTATTTGCAGAATCTCAGTATACTTGACATAGCTCATGCAAACTCTCTTTCGCACGAAGCGGTCAAAAAACGGCTGCAGCGTGCCAGAAAAATTTTAAAGGAAGGTATGGATATGGCAAGAGAATTTGGGGTCAGAAGCTATAAGCCCGAAAAAATCAGTTATTCATTTAACGTTTCAACTCCGGGCACAAACAATCAGCCGTACAGCATCAATTGGTATGCGCACAGAATGTATCAGAATATTGCATTGGAGGCGTATGGTAATCCCATGACTGCCGAGGCGCTTGCTTTGGAGCTTGGCGTGGCACTGCCCTATATGGAAGACGAACTGGATTTTTTGACCCGTGAATCTTTTTTGATTGAAAAAGACGGGAAATATCAGACCGCATTTCCGATTGTCAGCAGTGCGGCACTGCGGAAGGTGCACCAAGCGCAGTTAGAATCAGCAACCAAGATCACAAAGGCGTTGATCGATTTTTCCGAATATCTGCATAAAGCGTTTGATGAGATAGGTTACGCTTATTATGGCGAATATACCGACTATGAAAGTGCAAAATGGTCGCTTTTGATGCTGGCGTACGATTCTTTTCTGTATAAAGTGCCTCGCGTGTATCCCCAGTTTTCCCCGCGTCCGGATGGCGGTTTTTGGGATATGGTTGGTTATCAGCTATGCGTTGAGGCGTGCGAGCCTTGCTTTGTAGGCAATCACGGCAGCGGAGACGGTTTTCAGCAGTTCCGTTATGAGTTTGAAGGAATCTGCGATCAAACTCCCCCTTATCTGAGCGAGGAACAGGCAAGAGTGCTGCGCGGATATGTAACAGGCGATATCCCCGAGGGAGCGGATGGAATTGCAGAGCAGCTTGCGGAGTATGGCTATCTGTGCGAAAAGAACGGAGCATACGTGCCGACCGTTATTGTTTTGGATCTGGCTGAGATCAAGAATCGCTTCAAGACTTTGGATCGTAAAACGCTTGACACGCTGGAAGGGCTTGCCAACAATGCACGTATTCAGCTCAAAAATCTGTATCGCAAAATTGCCGAGATCGTAAAAGCCGATCTGCCTGCGGTGTTCTCGGACAACACGCATCAGATCAACACGGCTGTGGGATTCTGCTATTTTTCACGTGGCTATGTCATGCAACAGGCGTTGCAGTGGGAATATCTGCAGCCGGCAGATAAGGTCAGTAAGACCATCGGTGCGCATTTGTACGTATAAACTTTTGGGCTATCTCAACTTAGGTTGGGATAGCCTTTTTTATTGCTTTTATATTGATTTTCTGTTTGTAATCGGGTATAATAAACCCAAGGAAACCATTTGGAGGGCAACATGGGACTTATAAACACTCCTTTTACGGTTGGCCGCGGCAGACGCGGCGAGAAAAATCTGATTACCGACGTGCCGGGCGTGACGGTTGGGCACGTGACCGTGCGCGAGGGCGACGACGTGCGCACCGGCGTGACCTGCATCAAAGCGCACGGTGGCAACCTGTTTACGGACAAGGTCATGGCAGCCGCGCACGTGTTCAACGGATTTGGCAAAACGGCGGGGCTTGTGCAGGTGCAGGAGCTTGGCACGATTGAAGCGCCTGTTTTGCTGACCAATACGCTGAGCGTCGGCACGGCTTTGACAGCGGCAATCAAATATATGATGGCAGAGAACCCCGATATCGGTGGTGCTGCGGGGACGGTCAACGTGGTTGTGGGCGAATGCAATGACGGCACGCTGAATGATATCCGCGGCTTGCACGTGACCGAGCAGCACGTGCTGGACGCGATTGACGCGTGCGCTGACACATTTGCCGAGGGCGCGGTTGGCGCAGGAACGGGTATGTGCTGCCTTGGCTTTAAGGGCGGTATCGGATCGGCATCGCGCGTGGTGTGCGTGGGTGATAACGAGTACGTTGTGGGTGCTCTGGTGCTTGCCAATTTTGGCGGCAGAGGAAGGCTGATGATTGACGGCAGACAGGTGGGCAGGGAAATCGCAGAGCGAGATAACGCTGCCGACAAGGGCTCGATTATTATGATCATTGCCACAAATGCACCGCTTTCGGAGCGTCAGCTTGGCAGAGTAGCGCGTCGCGCAGGTGTAGGACTTTCGCGCACAGGCTCTTATATGGGCAACGGCAGCGGCGACGTGGCAATCGCGTTTAGTACTGCCAATCGCGTGCCGCATGCGTCCGAGCAGCCCGTGCTGCACTTTGACGCGCTTTCCGATCAGTATATCGATCCCGTCTTTGATATGACAGCCGAAGCGGTGGAGGAGGCAATTGCCAGCGCGCTTTGGCACGCGGACACCACCACGGGCAAGAACGGTGCGACCGTGCGCGGCTTTCGCGAAGTATACAACGAGGTGATAGTATGAGAAAATTCGATCTTGGCGGAAAATGGCGCATGAGCGGTGGCGGATATGACGTGCAGGGGCAGATCCCCGGCTCGGTCTATTCGTTTTTGCACGTTGATAATGCGCTTTTGCCCGATCCGCACGTAGGCGACAACGAGGATATGTATTTGGCGCTTTCGGAGCATGACTATACCTTTTCGCGCACGTTTGATTGGTGGGATGAGGGGTATCGCACGACCTTGGTGTTTGAGGGATTGGATACGCTTTGCAGCATTTATCTCAATGATGCGCACGTGGCAGATACCGATAATATGCACCTGCGCTATGAGTTTGACGTGACCGAGCTTGTGCGTGAGCACAACGAACTACGCGTGGTGTGCCATTCGCCCACGCGATACATCAGTGAAAAAGATAGAGAGTCCCACCTGTTCGGCGCGACCGATTGCATGCGCGGTTATCCCCATTTGCGCAAGGCGCATTGCATGATGGGCTGGGATTGGGGACCAAGACTTCCCGATGCGGGCATCTTTCGTGACGTGTATCTGCTGCAGCATAATGGCAGCGGG
>JAZOLE010000095.1:0-13226 GCA_045652835.1 Eubacteriales bacterium
TCTGACTCTACCAACTGCTGTGCCCGCGATCACCACGTCACCTGCATGCAGCGTACCGTTCTGTACCAGCACGGTAGCAACAGGGCCGCGACCCTTGTCCAGTCTGGACTCGATGATGATACCCTTTGCACGGCGGTCGGGATTTGCCTTGAGCTCCTTAACCTCTGCAACCAGCAGTACGCTCTCCAGAAGATCGTCAATACCCATCTTGGTCAGTGCGGATACGGGTACGCAGATAACGTCACCGCCCCACTCCTCGGGTACCAGATCATACTTGGTCAGCTCCTGCTTGACCGCATCGGGATTTGCCGTGGGCTTATCCATCTTGTTGATTGCAACGATGATATCAATACCCGCTGCCTTTGCGTGGTTGATTGCCTCAACCGTCTGGGGCATGATACCGTCATCTGCTGCAACTACGAGAATTGCAATATCGGTTGCCTGTGCACCACGCGCTCTCATGGCGGTAAACGCCTCGTGACCGGGGGTGTCCAAGAAAGTAATATCCTGATCGTTGATCTTTACGCGGTATGCACCGATGTGCTGGGTAATACCGCCTGCCTCGCCTGCGGTAACGTTTGCATGACGAATAGCGTCGAGCAGCGAGGTCTTACCGTGGTCAACGTGACCCATAACGCACACAACAGGTGCTCTGCCCTGCAGCATCTCATCGGTATCCTCGGTGCTGTCAAACAGCTTTTCTTCAATGGTCACAACCACCTCACGGGTGTATTCTGCGCCCATTTCCTCACAGATCATAGCTGCGGTGTCAAAGTCGATCAGCTGGTTTACAGTTGCCATAACGCCCAAGCCTACCAGCTTCTTGATTACCTCGCCTGCGGTTGCCTTGAGTCTGCTTGCAAGCTCACCAACAGAAATCTCCTCGGGAATTTCTACGCGAACGATCTGCTTAACAACAGGCTGCTGCTTCTTGCCGCCCTTTTGGTTCTTGGCTGCCTGCTTGCCAACCTGCTGCTTCTTGCCGCGCTGGCTGCCGTCACGCAGATCTCTTTCGGTCTCGGTAACAAAGGTGTCCAGCTTTTCGTCGTACTTGGAAAGGTCGATCTCGGTGGTTCTGGTGTCCACTACGCGTACAGCGCCCTTCTTGTGCTGGCCGTCGCCACCCTTGGGTGTCTGACCGCGCACGATTGCCTGTACCTGGAACTTTTCTCTGGGAGCGGAAGGTACGTAATCGTCCTTGTCGCCGCCTCTTTGATTGAAATTGTTATTGGGTCTCTGGTTGCCCTGGCGAGCGTTGTTATCTCTGCCGCGGTCACCAAAGCCGCGATCCTGTCCGGGAGCGTTTCTGCGATCCTGCGCGCCACGATCCTGACCGTCGCGGTTAAAGCGGTCCTGACCCTGTGCGGGTGCAGTGGGACGCTGAGAATCACGGTTGAAGCGATCCTGACCCTGCGCGGGTGCATTTCTGCGATCTTGTGCGCCACGGTCCTGACCGTCACGGTTAAAGCGATCCTGACCCTGTGCGGGTGCGTTGGGACGCTGAGAGTCGCGGTTGAAGCGATCCTGTCCGGGTGCGTTTCTGCGGTCCTGCGCACCGCGATCCTGTGCACCGCGATCCTGTGCACCGCGATCCTGTGCGGGTGCATTTCTGCGATCCTGTGCAGGACGGCGATCGCCCGCAGCCTGTGCGCGCTTATCTGCAGCTGCTCTTGCTGCTGCCTCGATAGCTGCCGCTCTTTCGATAGCCGCTGCACGTGCTGCAGCCTTTTCTGCTGCAACCTTATCAGCTGCTGCCTTTTCTGCAGCCGCTTTCTCTGCTGCGATCTTATCAGCCGCCGCTTTTTCAGCCGCTGCCTTTTCTGCCGCGATCTTATCAGCTGCTGCCTTTTGTGCTGCAAGCGCTTCTGCTGCCGCTTTTTCTGCAGCTACCTTTTCCGCAGCCGCTTTTTCAGCCGCTGCCTTTTCAGCCGCTGCCTTTTCTGCTGCAGCCTTTTCTGCCGCAGCCTTCTCTGCTGCTGCCTTTTGCGCTGCAAGTGCTGCTGCCTTCTTGGCGGCTACCTCCTCAGGGCTTTCCTTTTTGGGAAGACGGGAAGGAATATAGGTCACCCCATCTAAGTAATCGTCGATATTATCCACCTGACGGGATTTGGTAAGCGCGTCAAAAAGAAGGTCAAATTCTCCCGGCTCAAGCGTTTTCTGCGTTTTGATATCCATGCCCTTTTCCTGGCACAGATCTACCACGTCCTTGCTCTTAAGTCCAAGATCCTTGGCGAGTTGCATAACTTTGAATTGCGGGTTGTTTGCCATAAATCCTCCTTACAATCACCCATTTGTTCGTATCACGCTTTGCGTCATACGGCGGCGCGCCCTTACTCTTGCGCCGGCAGATGATTCTTTACCGATTGCCAAAGCTTTGCATCGGTAATTGCCACCGCGCCAATGGGTGCGTCCTTGCCCACAGCGGCTGCCAGCTCCTCTGCCGTATAGGGCAGATAGATCAGCGTCACGCCGTAGAATTTACATTTATCGTTGAGTTTCTTTTTTGTGTTATCCGATGCGTCGGATGCCCCGAGCACCGCTTGTATTTGTGAGCTCTTGCGCATCTCAGTGCAGATCAACGGCACGCCGCAGATCATTTTGCCGGCTCTGCGGCATAGACCGAGCGCCCCAAGCAGACGGTTCGGGGCGCTCACGCCTCGTCCTCCGCTCTGGTCTTTTGCGCCAATGCTTGCGCGACACTCTCATACACCTCTTCGGGAATGGGGCATTCCAGCACCTTTTCCGCACGCTTGCTCTTTTGCACGCGGCGCAGGCAGCTTTCGCTGGGGCACAGATACGCGCCTCTGCCGTTTTTCTTGCCGGTCATATCGGCAACCACCTCTCCCTCGGGAGTGCGCACCACACGGATCAGCTCACGCTTCGGCTTGTGCTCATTGCAGCCCAGGCACTGCCGCATGGGTATCTTTTTTACCTTTTCCATATTTCAAACGGATTATTCCGCCTTGATATCGATCTTCATACCGGTCAGTCTTGCAGCCAGACGCACGTTCTGACCCTCCTTACCAATGGCAAGGGAAAGCTGATCGGGATCAACAAGCACGCGGCATGCGCGCTCGCCGGTCATCACAACGTCCAGCACGTGTGCGGGAGAGAGGGCTGCTGCCACAAACTCCTCAGGCTGCTCGCTGTACTTGACGATATCTACCTTTTCACCGCGCAGCTCGTCAACGATGCTGTCGATACGCATGCTGCGGTTACCGATACAAGCGCCAACGGGATCGACGTCGGGATCTCTGGAGAATACCGCGATCTTGGTTCTGGAGCCTGCCTCACGGCAAACGCCCTTGACCATAACAACACCGTCTGCAATCTCGGGTACTTCAAGCTCGAACATTCTGCGAACCAAGCCTGCATGCGAACGGGAAAGCGTAACGATGGGGCCCTTGGACTCCTTGTTGACTTCCTGTACGAATACCTTGATCTTGTCGCCGGGGTAGAAGCTCTCGCCGGGGATCTGCTCCTCTGCGCGAAGCACTGCTCTGCCGTCGTCGGTTGCCAGCAGTACGTTGCCGGTCTCGTAATCGACCTTATCAACGGTTGCGGTGATGATCTCTTCTCTCTTGTTCTCGTAAGCCTCCTGCATTGCTCTGCGCTCACCCTCGCGAATGCCCTGGATGATTACCGACTTTGCAGCCGCTGCGCTGAGTCTGCGGAAGTTCTTGGGCTTAACCTCGGTTTCAACGATCTTGCCCACGGTGTATCTCTTGCTGATCGCCTTAGCGTCTGCCAGAGAAATCTGGGTCTGAGGATCTTCAACCTCCTCAACTACCTCGTGCTGCTGATAAACGCGCACGTCCTTCTTGACCTCGTCAATCTGAATTCTGACGTTGGTGCCGTTGCCGTATTCCTTCTTGAATGCGGACAGAAGCGCCGCCTCAATCTTTTCGATCATGTACGCCTTCGGGATTCCCTTTTCCTTTTCCAAAAGCTCAAGGGCGGCGAAAAATTCGTTATTCATTTTCTATTTCCTTTCTTAGTTTGCGCCAAAATCGAAAACTGTTTGCAGCTTTGCGATCTTATCGGCGTCAAACTCCAATAATGTTTCGTTTTGCTCGATCTGCACGTTGCCGGCATCGGTCATGCCGATCAGGATGCCGCGGTGCACCTTAGCACCGTGCTGCGCGGAGTAGAGTCTGATCTCTACCGTGTCGCCCAGGCACATCTGCACGTGGTCGCGGTTTTTCAGCTCACGCTCAATACCGGGAGAGGAAACCTCCAGAATGTACGCCTGCTGAATGGGATCGGTCTCGTCCAGCACCGGGTCAATGGCGCGGTGGAAACGCTCGCAATCCTCAATGTTGATGCCTTCGGGGTGATCAATGGTGATACGCAGGTAATAGTCCGCGCCTTCCTTGACAAACTCTACGTCCCAAAGAACGTATTCCAGCTCGTCAGCCGTCGGAAGCACGATATCCCAAACCTTTTGCGCAATACTGCCCTGACGCTTTGCGCCCTGTACTGTGCTCATACAATGCATCCTTTCCCTTACAAAATTTTTGGAGTGGATTTGCTCAACCCACTCCAACATGATATCTTACTGTAAGCATTATATCACAAGTTTTCACGCTTTGCAATACCTTATGCAAATATTTTTTGAATTTTTTGCGAAAATTTTTCTATAAATAAAATATTTTCGAAATAGCGTGCGGTGGAGGATGCGGATTTTTCCTTCGTGGCATGCCGTTGACGGATGTTTTTTGTTTGAGCAGGCAATGTCCACACCAACATCAGAGCGTCCGTATGATGCATCTCACCCACCGCAATCGCTTCTCTCAATTTGCCTCGTGCCTCGGCAAATTTCGCTCCGCTGCGGTCCGCCCCCCCTCAGAGAGGGGGGCTTTGCAGCGTGTCCGTCTTATGGGGTTATCCGTTATGGGAAACTTAAAAAGCCTCCCTCTGTGAGGGAGGGGGACCACGAAGTGGTGGTGGGAGTCGGACGTGCGCTTGGGTGTAGACCGCATTTGCTCAAACTACTTATTGGTTAGTTTGAGTGCCGAATGTCTATACCAGAACGGGCAACCGACTCCCCCCGCCGCTTACCGCCGCGCTTCAACTGCGTTTCACGCGCGGCTGCGGTCCGCCCCCTCAGAGAGGGGGGCTTTGCAGCGCGCGCCCTACGGTAAAGGTGTGCGCGCTGTGGCAAAATCCCCTGCGGTGCGGTAAAATGGTGGAATATATAATAATTTTTTGAAAATTTCTCCTCTTTTTCCCGAATTTGTTTATATTATTGTTTACAAAATCAAAATTATATGTTATACTATTATAATGGTATAATGGTATGATAGTGCTCGTATGCGTACGCGCACGGAAAGGAGATGCTATGGATATCTCAAATAACCAATCGACTCAAGCCACAATCAAGCCCATATCTACAGTTGTCAAGATCTTTTGCTGCATTGTATTACTTGCTTGCTCGGTCGCGCTGCCTGCGCTGACCTATTATATCGGAATTGAGGGTGTTAACCCTGCAATCCCCACCGCAATTTCTGCCGCTGTGATGGCTCTCTGCCTTGCCTTTACGCTCACGCTTTGCAAAAAGCCGCTCTTTATGGGGTGCGCTGTCACGGGTGTGCTGCTGCTTGCGCTGGTCAGCCCTTGGTTCTCGGTCATGTTTGCCGCGCTGCTTTGCGCCATTGTTGCCTGTGCCGCGCTGACCGCGCATGCGGTCAAGGGTATTGCGTATCTGCCTGTCGGCATAGTCGCGCTTGTATCCTTCGGCACGGCATGTGCGCTGACGCGTGACCCGCTCCTTGCGGCATATGCGTTGCTTCCCGTGGTTGCGGGACTTGCGCTGGGCAACAGCTACAACAAAAAACACTCGATCATTATCTCGATCGGCATCGCCTCGGGCGCGTTGCTGACCTGCTACCTTTTGCTGATCGGCGCAAGCGCGCTGATCGCGGGCATGCCTCCCAGCGTGCAGGGCGTGACCGACTATATCAAGGCATACCACACAGCCGTTTCGGGCGTTTTTGCCGAAAGCCTGCAGCTTATGGCAGACACCCCCGAGCTTGCCGCACAGCTTGCCCCCATGCTTGGCGGTGAGATCACCCCCGAGCTGATCACCGAATTTTCCGACTCGGTTGCCACTGCCGTAATCGGCATGCTACCCGGTGTTTCCATCATGCTTGTATGGCTGCTTTGCTTTGTGGCAAACCGCGGCTTTACCGCACTTCTGATGCGCGACGTGGACAAAAAGGATTATCCCGCGCACCTGACCACATTCGAGCCTTCGGTACCCACCGCGATCTTCATGATCCTTTGCTATGCCGCCCTGATGATCTCCTCGTTTTTGCCCCAAGG
Organism: Eubacteriales bacterium; assembly: GCA_045652835.1. Taxonomy (GTDB): domain Bacteria; phylum Bacillota; class Clostridia; order Oscillospirales; family CAG-272; genus SVQP01. The sequence goes on from JAZOLE010000095.1 coordinate 6,325, forward strand.
TGAGCTTGCGGTATTTATCTCGCTCAATCTGCTGCTGGCGCTGCTGCCCCTGATGTCGGTCTGCGGCATACTCAGCATCATCTCCAATATCAAGCACGCGCCCGTCAAGTGGCCGCTGCTGCTGACTTACGCATTGGCTTTGTTTTTCTTAGGCGTAGCGGTTGTTCCCATGATCGCCTTTTTCGGCTCGTTTGCCGTAATCACGCAAGCCATTGCAAGAGCATTGGAAAAGAAATTCCAAGATTTCAAAGGAGGACAGTGATATGAAACAACCTTCCGATCATAAAAACGGTCATTACGCAGGCAAAAAGGACTTCGGCTGGATAGACCTGCGTGCACCCTTTGCGGTTTGCGCTGCGGTTGGATTTGTGCTGCTGGCAGCTTGCGCCGTCATCGGATACCTGAATATCCCCTCCCTGCCGCTGGGTTGGTTCGGGCTGGGTGCAATATCCATCTTTGCGACGACCTGCGTTGTGATGTTTTTGATTTACCTGTTCCGCTATCTGCGTTTGCGCGAGGCGCTGGACGCAGCCGATCAGGTAAGCACCGACGTTTACGATATGTTCCGCTACGTCATCGATATGCCTTATGCGGTAATCGGCCGCGACGGCGTAGTTAAAATCATCAACTGCGCACTGCAGGACGTGCTTGGCTACCACTCTCCCGTGTGCAACATTCGCCTTTCCGAATTTTGCGCTGTTCCGATTGACATTATCGCTGTTTCCGCACACGGTGCAAAGTCATCGTCACACAACTCCGATTTGCTGCCCGAGGGTCCCATTACAAGACTTGGCAACGGCAAAAGATACGAGCTGCAAAGCTACCCCATGCGCATAGAAGGCGAGGAATACTTCTTTACCGTTTTCCGTGACGTCAACGGCTTGCTTGAGCTCAAGGAAAAATACGACCGCGAAAATCCCGTTGTCGCTTACATCGCCATTGACAACTTGCAGGAGCTGACCCAGTTTGTACGTGCTAACTACCGCGAGGTTTCTTCGCGTATTGACCAGGTCCTGCTTGACTGGGCTGCCGGATTGAACGGTATGCTCCGCGAATATGACAGAGACAAATATATTGCGGTATTCTCGCAGGAAATGCTGGAGAGATGTATTGCAGACCGATTCAGTATTCTGAACACGGTCATGGATACCAAGATCGGTGACAACACCTTCCCCCTGACGGTTTCCATGGGTATTGCCGCAGTCAACGGCACCATGCAGGACAAGGAGCGCGCAGCTTACGCAGCGCTGGAGGTCGCACTTTCCCGTGGCGGTAACCAGGTTGCCTTGCGCCGTGACGCAGGCGGTAGCCTTGAATACTTTGGCGGTACGCACAAGATTCTGGAGAGTAACTCCTCGATCAACTCGCGCGTCAGCGCAAGCGTGCTTGCAAGCAAGATCCGTGAATGCGGCAACGTGCTGATCATGGGTCACGCCAATCCCGACTTTGACTCGGTAGGCGCATGCGTGGGTGCAGCTTGCTTTACGCAAGGCGTCCTGCTGGCAAAAGCCAAGGAAGAGGGTCGCTCGCCCTCCTCGATTCCCTCCGTGCACGTGGTTGTGGACCGCAAATGCGATACCTTCCGCACCTGCTTTGCACACCTGTCCGGATTAGAGCAATACGCCGAGATGTTTATCGACCGCGAGGCAGGCATGAATGCCGTGACCGCTGATACGCTCCTGATCATCGTGGACGCAAACAACCGCTATATCTTTGAAGCACCCGACCTGCCGAGCAGCGTACAGCATATCGCGCTGATCGACCACCACAGACTGGTCAAGGAACCCGATTTTTCGCCCTTCCTCAACTATATCGAGCCCACCAAATCCTCTGCCAGCGAAATCATTGCCGAAATGCTGCAGCAAAGTGAATACGCCGACTGCCTGCAAAAGGAAGAGGCAAACCTGCTGCTTGCCGGCATCATGCTGGATACGCACAACTTTACCAGAAACGCAGGCGCGCAAACCTTTGAGATCACCCACTACCTGTATTCCAGAGGCGCACACACCAGCGTTACGCGCGAATTCTTCAATCAGGATCTGGAAGACATGCGCATTGCAAGTGCCTTTGACTCTTCCGCGCGCATTTATCGCGACATCATCGCGATCACTTGGCTCAATACCGATCGCGAGCCCTCCCCCGAGGACCGCATTGCAGCCGCAAAGGCAGCAGACAGCCTGCTCTCGCTTAAGGGTATTGAGGCATCGTTTGCCATGGTTCTCATGGAGGACACGGTTGCCATTTCGGGCAGATCCAAGGGCGAAATCAACGTGCAGCTCATTCTTGAAAAGCTGCAGGGCGGCGGCCACTTTGACGTAGCGGGCGCACAGGTCAAAAACGCTACGCTGCAAAGTGCTTACGAGCTGCTCAAATCCGCTATTAACGAATATTTTGAATACGATTACAAAACCGACGACGACAAATAAATTGCATTATTCTTAATCCCAAGGAGGTTATATATCATGAAAGTTCTTCTTTTACAAGACGTTAAAGGCCAGGGCAAAAAGGACCAGATCGTTGAAGTGTCCGACGGCTACGCGCGCAATTTCCTCTTCCCCAAAAAGCTTGCTGTGGTTGCCGATAACAAGGCGATCAACGAGGTGAAAAACAAGGAAGCTTCCAAGCAATACAAGATCGAAACCGAAAAGGCAGCCGCTAATGCCATTGCGGCAAAGCTTTCCGAGGTTGTTGTCAAGATCTCTGTCAACGCAGGTGCAGACGGCAGACTCTACGGCTCCATTACGTCCAAGGACGTTGCAGAAGCGCTTGCCAAGCAGCACGGCGTGACTGTTGACAAGCGTAAGATCGTGATGCCCGATCCCATCAAGTCCTACGGCACCTACAACTTTGACGTGCGCCTGTACCCCGAGATCGTGGGCAAGGTTAAGGTCACGGTCGGTGCGTAAGATCGCACGGCATCAAACTTCAAGGAGGTCCTTATGAGTGAGGAACTTGTACGCAAGCTACCCTTCTCCCTGATTGCCGAGCAAAGCTTGCTTGGCTCTATCCTGATTGACCCCAAGGCGCTCAACGAGATTGCCGACCTGATCACGTCCGACGATTTTTATCTTGAAGAGCACAGACAGATCTACCTTGCCTTTCAGGAGCTTTTCTCGCAAAACAGCGAGATTGACATCGTTACGCTGATCGATACCCTTGTGCGCAAGGGCATTTACGATAAATCGGGTGGTCAGGATTACATTCGCACCTTGGCAGAGGTTGTACCCAACGCGCTCAACATCAAGGATTACGCTCGCATTGTCAAGGAAAAAAGCACGCTGCGCCGTCTGATCGAGGTGGCAAACGACATTTCCGAGGCGGCATATTCCGAGCAGGATTCTGTAGCGGGCATTTTGGAAAGTGCACAAAACAGCATCTATGCCATCGCGCAGGGTCGCGACACCAAAAACTTCAAGCACATCCGCGAGGTCATCGGTGACGTTTACGCGCACCTGCATGAGCTCAAGGAAAACAAAGGCGCGGCAGCGGGCACGTCCACCGGCTTCTCCGGTCTTGACCGCGTGCTGGCGGGCATGGGCAAATCCGACCTGATTCTGGTCGGTGCACGTCCCGGTATGGGTAAGACCAGCTTTTGTTTGAATATTGCTACCAACGTAGCTTCGCAAACAGGCAAAAAGGTTGCTATTTTCTCATTGGAAATGTCGGCAGACCAGCTGGTCAACCGTGTCATTGCCAGTGAAGCGCTGGTGGACAGCTATACGCTGCGTACCGGTGAGCTGAATCCCGATGACTGGCGCAAGATTGCCGAGGCAACCTCGCACCTTGCCAAGTGTGACGTGCTGATCGACGATACGTCGGGTCAGTCGGTCACCGCCATGAAGGCAAAGCTGCGCCGCGTGGATAATCTCGGCTTGGTCGTCATCGACTACCTGCAGCTTATGCAGTCCGACCGTAAGATCGACAACCGCGTGCAAGAGGTCTCCGAGATCTCCCGTGCACTCAAGATCATGGCAAAGGAGCTGCTGGTTCCCGTCATCTGCTGCGCACAGCTCTCGCGTGGTCCCGAAGGCAGAACCGATAAAAAGCCCATGCTTTCCGACCTGCGTGACTCGGGTGCAATCGAGCAGGACGCGGACGTTGTTATCTTCCTGTACCGCGACGAATACTACAAGGTAGGCGAGGAAGCCCCCGAGGACTCCACCGCCGAGGTCATCGTAGCAAAGAACCGTCACGGCTCGACCAATACGGTCAAGATGGGCTGGATCGGCCGCTACACCAAATTCCGTACCATTACCGACGATGAAGGTCATGGATAAGCTGACCCGACATCAGCTGCAGCTTCCCGAAGGGTATGCGCAGGCTACGCCCGTGCTTGTCGCCTTTTCGGGCGGTGCGGACTCCTCGCTGCTTTTGCACCTTTTGCACCGTGCCGGGCTTAACCTTTACGCCGTGCACGTGCATCACGGTATTCGCGGTGCACAGGCAGACGCGGACATGCAGTTTTGCAAAAAGACCTGCCGTGCGCTGGGCGTTCCCCTGTTTATGATCAAAATCAACGCGCCCGCGCTTGCAAAAAAGAACGGGCAAAGCCTTGAGGCTGCGGCAAGGGAGGCGCGATACCGCCACTTTGCACGCTTGATGCGAGAACATCACATCCCCCTGCTTGCCACAGCACACCATGCCGATGACAACCTTGAAACGCTGCTCTTCCGCCTTTGCCGCGGCACGGGCACACAAGGATTGCGCGGCATTCCCGCCTTAGCTGTGCTCCCCGGAGCAAGAGAGGACGAGCGCCTTTGCGTGTTCAGACCGCTTTTGCATCTGACCAAGCAGGACATCCTGCAAGCATGCGACGAGCTGGGCATTGACTTTGTAACCGACGCCACCAACGCGTCAAACGATTACGCGCGCAACCGCATCCGCAATCGCGTTGTACCCGAGCTTGAAACGCTTTTTGCGCATCCGCAGCATGCAGCCGCAAGGCTGTGCCGCGCTGCAAGCGAGGACTGCGACGCGCTGGACGGCATGGCTGCCGCACTTTACGCAACGCACGCCAAGCACGGCGCGCTCCCGCTCTCGCTTTTGAAGGAGCAGCCTGCCGCAATTGCCAAGCGTTTGATCGCACGCCTTTACGAGCAGCACGCAAAAGGGTGCATGCTGGAGGCGGTGCACATTGATGCAACCTACGCACGCGTTTGCCAAGGCGCACTCGGCAGCATCAGCCTGCCCGGCAAAATTGCCGCCGTGATCGATCGCGACGCGCTGCGCTTCACCCCCGACACACCCACACAAAACTGCGCTTATCTGCTGCCCTTACAGAATGGATTTTGCGAAATTTGTGAAGCCGGTGTGATAGTTTGGTCATCTTTTCCCGAAAATCAAAAAACAGACACGGAACAAGACACAAATGTTTACAATTTATATACAGAACTGCAAGTAAGATTTGATACAATAAAAGGACGGGTCTTTTTGCGCCCACTCCAAGAGGGCGATCGCATTCTGCAGGGCGGCATGCACAAAAAAATCCGTAAGCTGTACGGACAAAACGGTGTTCCGCTTTTGCTGCGCAGCCGACTTCCCTTACTTTGCGACGATGACGGCGTGCTTGCCGTTCCGGGCATTGCACTGCGTGACGGTGCAGAACCGCATGACGGCGAGGACAAGCTTTGCGTTCGCATCTATTTACAAAATCACTTTGATACTTGAATGAAAAGGGGCATACCATGATAAAGAATGATATTGAAAAGGTTTTGATATCCGAGCAGCAGCTCTCCGACATCATCGACCGAATTGCCGAGCAAATTACCAATGACTATCGCAACTCCGAACGCAAGCTGGTGTTCGTGGTCATTCTCAAGGGCTCGATCCCCTTTGCGACCGAGCTGATGAAACGCGTCACGCTTCCGCTTGAAGTGGAGGTCATGAAGGTCTCCTCTTACGGCGCCGGAACCAAAAGCTCGGGAGAGATCCGCATTCACACGGATATTTTGCGTGAAGATCTGCCCGATTGCGATCTTCTTATCATTGAGGACATCGTGGACAGCGGCAGAACGCTCTTTCGTCTGACCCAGCTGTTTGAGCACAGACTTGTGGGCAGCGTAAAGACCTGCACTCTGCTTGATAAGCCCGAAAGACGCGAGGTGCCCTTTGAAGCCGATTACGTCGGCACAATCATTCCCAACGAGTTCGTGGTCGGATTCGGACTTGACTATGACGAAAAATACAGAAATCTGCCCTTCGTGGGCGTTCTGAAGCCGGAGATCTACTCGTAAAGAGCAAACGGCAATACATTGTACTCGGGCGCGACTGGCGCGCCATAACGGAGGTTTTGCATGAAAAATAATTTGAAGGTGATCCTGTTTTACGTCGTCTTTATCGCCCTGATCGCGGTGGTCGTGGTCTTTTTGTTCGGCGGTAGCGGAAATAAGCAGCAGATCACCGACGTAGAAGATTATCAGGAAGTCATCAAGGCATTTGCAGACACGGCAGACAAGGACGGCGATGGCGTCGCGGATGCCGGCGTCAAGAGCTGCGTGATCAGCTTTAAGAACAATACCTTGACCTATACTACGTACGAAGAAAAGACCTATCGCTACGAGATCGCCGATATGGAATACTTCCAGCGCGACCTTGGTCCCAAGATCGTGGCGCTTTCCGAGCAGGGGCTGATCGAAGAGGTGATCAACAAGCCCGTGATGGTCATGCCCGTATGGGTGTCTTTTATCCCCTTCGTGCTCATTATCGTGGTCTTTATCGTATTCTACTTTATCGCCATGAGACGCGCCAACAATGAAGGCAACAAGATCAACAGCTTTGGCAAGGCGCGCGTCAAAACGCCCAAGCCCGACGAAAAGAACAAGGTCCGCTTTAAGGACGTTGCAGGCGCGGACGAGGAAAAGCAGGAGCTTCAGGAGATCGTGGAATTCCTCAAGGCTCCCGGC
>JAZOLE010000096.1:0-8879 GCA_045652835.1 Eubacteriales bacterium
TTTGCCGTCTTCCAGCCGCTGATAGCTACCAAAAAATCTTTCATCTGTATATATCCTCCGTTTCAAATCATCCTACGATGCGGGAATATCCCGGGCCTTTCGACCGTCATACCATGGTATTATATCATACTTCATCATAAAATGCAATAGGATTACGGAAAATTTTTATAAAAAATCGCATCTTTTCAAAAAAATTATACCGCCTTACACAAACTTTGGCGAACTTGCCCAATTCCACTTGCATTTTTTGCTTTTTTATGGTACAATCATACCATCACGTGCAAGGTGATTTTGCCTTGCCGCCTACGAAAGGAGATCAAAAATGAAAAAAATCATTTCGTTTTTCCTCTCGGTGCTGCTGATTTTGTGTTTTTGCGTGCTCTCGCTTTCGGTTTACGCCAATGAGAGCGACGCTGCCGAGCAGTACCCCTGCACCTTCGCTTATGACTTTACAACCGAGATCGCGGACGTCAAAGCCCACTATGGTCTTAACGAGCTGATGATGGTGGAAATCTCCCCTGCCGCGACCGACGGCTACGTGACCTTTACCGCCACGGGCGACGACCCTTATTTCAAGTTTGGCGATGCGCACGCCCCCAAGGGCTTTGGCACAGACCTTGCCTTTGTTGTGATCAAATACCGCACCACCGCAAAGATCGGCAAGGGTGAATTTTTCACCAACCGCTCGGGCGGCGCACATTGGGGCGATGGCGGCACGCACGTGGAATGGCCCTACAAGACCGACGGTGAATGGCATGCCGTGGTTGTAGACTGCACCTCTGCATGGGGTAAGGCGGCAAACGAAACGCTTTATGCCTTTCGTCTTGATCCCTTGGCATCGGGTGCCAAGGTGGGCGACAGCATTGACATTGCCTTTATCCGCTTTTATGCAAGCGAGGATGACGCACGTGCCTTTGCCGCAGAGGTTGATCCCACGCTCAAGCCCAAGGTCACCACTTACAAGATCGATTTCGTAGTGGACGGCAAGGTGATCTACTCCACCACCTACACCGATGACGGCGCCCCCTTTTTTGAACCGGGCGTACCGCAAATTCCCGGCAAGAGCGGTGCATGGGAGCCTTATTCGCTCAAAGATGGTGGCGACCTTGTAGTCAATGCCGTTTATACCGACATCTGGACCGAGCCTGCTACACCCGATATTGAGCCACCAACACAGCCTGAGCAGACCACGCAAGCAGAAACGCAGCCCACAGAGCAGCCCGAGCAGGGATGCGGCGCTGCTATCCTGTCGCTTTTGCCCTTGGCTATGCTGTGTGCCCTGCCCTGTATGATCAAAGCAAAGGAGGACGCTGTATGAAACGCACACTGATCCCGATTTTATGCATACTCCTGCTTTTGTGCACGCTTTGCGCTGTGCTGATCTCCTGCCAAGGCAGCACAAATCCCCCCGAGCAGACGATGCCTGAGGACACAACCGCGCCCGAAAAGGCGGAAAGCGATATTCCTAAGGCTGACAACTTTATCACCACAACCGATCTGCTGCTCCCCTTATACACCTACGAAAATAACAGCCCCGATAACAACGGCATTCTGCCTGCCACGCGCGACGTGTTTGCCGACACTTGGGTAGTTACCGACGGTGCGGACCGCTCCTCGCCCGACGCTGCCAAGACCGATGACCCTACTGCCAACTTGGTTGGTATGTTCTACTTTTTGTGGCGTGACCGCGACCAAAGCACGCTTTCCGAGATTTCTCCCTCCGACCACTACGCAGCCTACTTGGAGGGCGGCGTGGATAAGCTTTACGAGGTCATGCAGGAGGGTGGCGAGGGACACCCCCACTATTGGGCACAGCCCTATTTCGGCTACTACTCCTCCAATGACGAATGGGTCTTGCGTAAGCACGCTTACATGCTTGCCGAGGCAGGCGTAGATTTCGTATACTTTGATATTACCAACAACAATATTCATCAAGTCAGCCACATGGCACTGCTTAAGGTTTGGGAAGAGGTCAAGCAAGAAGGCTATGCCGTTCCCAAGATCGTGTTCCTTTGCGGCGCATATGACAGCGAGTTTGCCGAGCTTTACAACACAGTCTATAAAGCAGGTCTTTACGAGGACCTCTGGCTTTACTGGGATGGCAAGCCGCTGCTGCTTTTGACCGACGACGTGCACATGACCGAACAGCAGCGCGAGTTCTTTACCATTCGCTATTCCTGGGCGATCGGTGCTTCGGATTGGTACGCCAAGCGCAAGGGCATCAATTGCTGGGCTTGGAGCGGCAACGTGCAAAGCAAGGGCTATGGCGAAAGCAAGGGCGATTTTGAGCAAATGTACGCAACCTGCGGATTTTGGGCAACCAACATGTTCGGATTTCAAGCAGGTCGCAGCTGCGTGGGCACACGTAAGCCCGAATACCAGGGTGATTGGAATTTCGGATACGCCATCATGGAGACCACCTCGGGTCTCGGACTTGCCTTTGACAAACAGTTTGAAAAGGTATTCCAGAACAATCCGCGCGTGCTCATGCTGACAGGCTGGAACGAATGGATCGCAGGCAGATGGTCGGGCGCGGGAGCAGGTGCCGCAGGCGTCGGACAGATCCTTGCCGGCGAATACCACGTTTCCGGTGACCCGAATTCCCCTTACACCACTTACTTTGTTGACCAGTTCAACCCCGAATACTCCCGAGATCTGGAACCCATGAAGGGCGGCTTTGGCGACAATTACCTGTATCAAACCGCCATCAACCTGCGCACCTATAAGGGCTCGCGACAGATTGAGAGCGCGTTTGGGCAATGGGCGATCGACATTGACGGCTCAATCGGTCAATGGTACGCGGTTGGTCCCGAATATCGCGACTACGAGGGTGACGTAACCCACCGCACCTCCCCCGGACACGTAGGCGGCAAGGAGCACGGCATGTACGTCAACTTCTCGGGCAGAAACGACATTGTCACCGCCAAGGTATCAAGCGACTCCGAAAACCTCTATTTCTACGTAGAATGTGCCGACGATATCACCGCTCCCGAGGGTGCGCGTTGGATGAATTTGTTTATCAACGCAGATTGCAACGATGCGACAGGCTGGTACGGCTATGACTTTATGCTGAACCGCGCACAAAAGGACGGCTACGTATCTGTTGAACACTTTGTCGGCACCGACACTTGGGCTTTTGAGAGCGTTGGCAGCGCACGCTACACCCTTTCGGGCAAGGTGCTGCAGATCGAGGTGAAAAGAGACCTGCTCGGCGTAGGCGACACCTTTGATTTTAAGTGGGCAGACAATTCCGTTCCCACGGGCGACATTATGGAATTTTTGGATCAGGGTGATGCAGCCCCCGGCGGCAGATACAACTACCGCTATACCACCGTGCAGACCGAAGCTAAGATTCCCGACGTACTGACTACGGACATGGTGGTACTCAAATCCCGCTCCTATAACGCTTTCGTAGGCGGAAAATCGGTGCGATTGGTCGAGGACAACACGCTTGGCGTGCTGCTGGCAAGCAACACAGACCTCTATCTCCCCGTCTCCTTCTTGGAGGGTACGCTCGGACTTTCCTGCGCGGGTGCGCAAACCTACAACCACTACGGCATGCAATACGTATACGCCAACGATATCATCGCATCAGCCGGCAAGCAGATCACGCAAACACAGGACGGCTTGGTAATCATTGCTGACCAAACGATCACAGACCTGGACACCTTGCGCATTCTGTACCGCTCATTGCACTAAAATTCTGCGTTTTTCTTGACAAACGCGGCAGAATTTGTTATAATTGTCACATAATCACCCATGAAAGGGGAACGCTATGTCTAAAAAATCTCTATTTTTATTGATCGCAGCCGTTATGGCAATGATCATGCTGGCAACTGTGGGCAGTATTTCCATTTTTGCCGAGCAAGCACCCGAAACCGAGATGGTACAACAAGCGACCGAGGAGACCACAGAGGAAATCTCCGAGGATATTGCCTCGATTGCATCGTTTGGCGACGAGATGGTCTGGTCCTTCTTGGTACAGATCTTTATTCTGATCGCAGCATTGCTTGTGGGCAACATTCTGCGCAGAAAGATCCCCTTTATCCGCAAGAGCCTGATCCCTACCTCGCTTCTTGGCGGCCTGCTCATTCTTTTGATCAAGCTGCTTCCCTTTTACGATAACGTGGTCAACCAAGCCACGATGGAGATCATTACCTACCACGCGCTCGGCATCGGCTTTATCGCGCTTGGCTTAAAGCAAGCCAAGGATTCGCAGAAAACCAGCGCGGGCAAGGTCATTGAAACCGGACTTTTGACCGGTGCGACCTACGTCATTCAGGGACTTGTAGGTCTTGCTGTTACCGTTGCGCTGTTCTTTGCCATCGGATTCTTCCCCGGCGGCGGTATCATTCTCGCGCTTGGCTTTGGTCAGGGCACGGGACAGGCGCTCAACTACGGTAAAATGTACGAAACCGACTTTGGCTTTGTAGGCGGCACGACCTGGGGCTTGACCATCGCAACGGTAGGCTTCTTGGTTGCATCCATTGTCGGCGTTACCTACATGAATATCCTGCGCAAAAAAGGCAAGCTCAAGCTGCGCGGCGGCGAGGGCGTCAAGGACACCTTGGAGGACTTTGTCAGCGAGGGCGAGATTCCCGTTACCGAATCGGTGGATAAGTTCACCATCAACTTCTGCATGGTATTTCTGGTTTACGCAATCGCATTCCTCATTATGCGTGCTGTAAACGTTAACCTCGTATGGGGATTCAACTTCCTTTTGGGCACGATTCTGGCAGCGCTGGTGCGTTGGATCATCAAGGGACTCAAGAAAGCCAAGCTGATGCACAGAGAACTGACCAACAACTACCTGCTTGACCGAATCAGCGGCTTTATGTTCGATCTCATGATCATCGCGGGTGTGGCAGCCATTGACCTCTCTCAGCTTTCGGGCATGTGGTGGCAGCTGGCCATCGTGTGTGCACTGGGCGCAGTGGCAACCTTTATCTATCTGCGCTTGGCTTGCAATCATCTTTACCCCGAGTATCCCAACGAGGCGTTCTTCTCCATGTTCGGTATGCTGACGGGTACGGCAAGTAACGGTATGATCCTGCTTCGCGAGATCGACCCCAAGTTTGAGACTCCCGCAGCCAATAACCTTGTACTGCAAGGCATTCCCGCCATCGCATTTGGCGGTGCGCTGCTGCTGCTCTTCAATATCTGCGATAACATTCAGCATTGCCTGCTGGTGCTTGGCGTTCTGGCAGCGGCTTGGGTGGTATACACCGTCATCATTTTCCGCAGAGCCATTTTCAAAAAGGCTTACGCGAAAAAGGCGGCAAAAAAAGGCAAGTAAATAAAAAAGCAAATAACGGCACACCGATTTCGGTGTGCCGTTACTTTTTATGCATTTATTTGCTAAGCTTTTGTCTGCGAATGTCGGTTCCCTTAAAGGGCAGGATTGCAAAATTGCCCAGCACGCGGCTGGTAATGCGATCCCAATAACGCTTGCGGAACTCATCGGTCTCCAAGTTTGTGCTCAAAATGACGGGCAGATGTCTGTTCAGGCGCGTATTGAGCAGCCCGTACAAGCAAGAGGTGGTGAACTGATTGGTCAGCTCGGTGCCAAGGTCGTCGATAATGAGCAGATCGCATTCGGTATAGCGCGAGATCTCTGCGCCCGTGGGCGTTCCCGTGGTGTTACCGAATCGCTGCGATTCGTAATCCGCAAACATATCCACGCAACTGACGTACACCACGTCCCAACCGCCCTCAATGACCTCACGGGCAATCGCGGTGGAAAGGTGGGTCTTACCAAGCCCCGTACCGCCAAACATGGCAAGATTTTCGCTCTTGGCAGGATGGAAGGTGGCTGCATACTGCTTGGCGCGCTCCAGATTGCTCTGCATCAGCAAATGCGTCATGCGATCCGATGCATAGTAGTCCAGCGAGAAATTGGCAAAGCTTTGCGTTTGCATCAGCGTGCCGATGCCGCTGGAGGCATAGCCCGCCAAAATCAGCTTTTTACGCATGCAATCGCACATCTTGTAATCAACGTAGCCGGTATCCCCACAAGCCTCGCACTCATAATGGGGGGCTGTATAATTGGCAGGAAAGCCGTTTTGTATCAGCACCGCTTCTCTTTTGCGCTCCAAGGCAAGGCTGTTCGCCTCAATCTGCGCCATAGCCTCTTGATAGTTCTCGTTTTTCAGGGCTGCTTGCATGATGCGCAAGCCCATATCCGCAAGCTGTGCGTCAATTTTGCGCACCTCGGGGAGAATGGCGTGGATCTCTTCCCTTCTCTTGGTTGCAGCCTCCTGCACCAAGAGATACTTGCGGCTGTATTCCTCGCGGATCCTGCGGAAATTTTCCTGATTGTATCCCATACGCCTTTATCCCTCACTTATAATTTTATCGTAATTCTCGCCAAGGCTGCGACGCATGGCGGCTTCAAAGAAATCATCGGTATCAAAGCTGCCCGAAGTCTGCTCCGCCTTGCCCTTGCCGCTTCTCTTTGCATCACGCGCTTGCTTGTCCGACTGGACGGCTGCAGGCGTGCGGATGCCCTCGGCATTCCAACGATCCAAGATAGAGTTGACGTACGCCACGCTGACGTCCGACGTTGCATCCGCGCCGATTTCAAAGGCGAGCGTGATCATTTCCATGTCAAATCCGTATGTATGCAGCCAAGTGGAGAATGCTTTTTTCTCCTTGGTGGTCAGCGCACGCGCGCCAATGCCAAACAGGCTGCGCAATTTGCTCTCGGTTTTTTGCAGCTCTCCTTGACGCAGCAGCTCCTCCTGCAGGGCGTTCATATCGGTAATGCCGCGATCGTACAGCGAGATCGCAAGCTTTTCCAGTCCTCTGACCGAGGGTCTCTTGTCAAGCTGCTTGCAATACGTGCAATAGTGCGTGACCAGAATCAGCACGTACTCACAATCCAGCGCCAAATAATCGGTCAGCCCCAGCACGGTATTGATCTCGTGCGTAGAAAACAGCTTGCCGAACAGATTTTGGCATTCTGTGAGCAGCTCAGCCACGTCGGGACGCTGCTCAAGCAGGTTGCCAAGCTCTGCGGTGGTGTATTTGGGCAGATCGTCGCTCTTTTTGAGCAATGCCGCGCCATCCTGTGCGGTCGCTTGCTCCGTGGGCTGCTTCGGCTGTTCCTGCTCTGCGGGCTGCTTTGCCTGCTGCACACCGGCTCCTTGCGCCTTGGACGCTTGCTCTGCCGCCTGCTTTTGTTGCTTGGGCTGCTTTTTTTCGCTGATGCTCAGCACGCCCGCACCGCGCCAGAACGCCACGGCAGAGCGCACCTCGTCCTCGGTACACCCCGAGGCTTGCGCAACGGCTTGTACGCTATCCTCCTGCCCATAACGCGCACAAAGCGCGGTATTGGACAAGAGCGCCAGCAGCACCGCCATATCGCTTTTTTCGGCACTCTGCGCAGCCTCAACCGCCCTTGCAGGCAGCACCACTACGCCGTTGCCGTACTGTATTTCTATTGCCATTCCTTACTCCTCATCGGTCAGCTTTTCACCTGCTGCCTCTTGCTTTTGCTGCATCTTGCGGCAGATCTCGTAATTGAGAATCATCAAAGAATCGCCAAGGTGCACGTTTTCGATCACGATATCGTCTCTGCTGTAATCCAGCTCAACGCCCATGTAGTTCCAAAGTCCCTTAACACCGCACTTGACCAATCTCTCCGCCACAGCAGGCACATGCTCCTTGGGCAGCGTCAGCACCGCAATATCCACCTGATTTTGCGCGCAGAACTGCTCCAGCGTATCCAGTGAATAAATGGTCACACCCGCAACCTCAATCCCTGCCATGCCGGGATCGGCATCAAACATGCCCAGAATATCTACGCCGCGCTTTTCAAACATGGAAAGGTGCACCAGCGCGCGACCAAGGTCGCCTGCACCGATGATGATGGCGTGAAAGCCTGCACCTACACCCAAAATTTCGCTGATACAGGTGAACAAATAATGTACGTTATAGCCGTAGCCCTGCTGACCGAAGCCACCAAAGCAGTTGAGATCCTGACGGATCTGCGAGCCGGTCACGTACATGCGGGCAGTCAGCTCACCGCAGCTGATCCGGGTAATGCCCTGCGTCAAAAGCTCGCGCAGATAGCGATAATAACGCGGCAATCTGCGCACGACGGCGGGGGAAATATAGGGCTTGGTTCCGTGCTCTTTGTGAGAATCCGAGCACTCATTTTGTTGCTTTTCCAGTTCTTCGTATGCCAAAACACTTACCTCCAAAGCAGTCTTTTTGTGTAACACGCCGATAAATTCACCCGTTAAATTTTTGACTTTTCGACACGCATCGACGCCAAAAAAAGTTTTCAACAACCCCGAAACTGCATAAAGTTTTCCACAGTTTCCACAGGCTTATCCACAGTTTCGCTTGCATTGTCGACATTTTTCGGGGTTTTTCCACGTTTTTCCATGCATAAAATCATGAATAATTCAGTTTTCCACCGTGTTTTCCACACCCTGTTGAAAACTTGTGTGGAAAACCTTGTGGGAAGTTTTTTGATTGAAAACCACCACAATTTCGTCCTTTTGACGAAAGTGATTTATTTTGCAAAAAGGGGTTGACAAACGCCTGTTTTAGTGCTCTGCCAAGCACTCAATCATACGCGCTTGCGTTCAGGTCCGTGCCCGCTCTTTCGCCGTTTTGGAAGGCGAAATAACCGGCAGCCGCCACCATGGCACCATTGTCGCCGCACAGCGAGATGGGAGGCACGGCAAGCGTGACCTTGTGCGCATCACACAGCTCCTGCAGCGCACGGCGCAGGTGCGAGTTTGCCGCCACACCGCCTGCCAGCACCAGCACGGGCGTCTTGGTCTCGGCAAGCACCTTTTCGGTCTGCTTGACAATGCCCTTGACAATACTTGCGGTATAGCTTGCCGCCATGTCGGCAGCGTTGATCT
>JAZOLE010000097.1:0-19361 GCA_045652835.1 Eubacteriales bacterium
GGGTATGGGCTTTGAGCTTGAGGTGATCGGTGACGGTGACCTGATTTACGCCCAATCTCCCGCTGCGGGCACCAAAGTAGAAAAGCAGGGTGCAAAGCTGATCGTATATACCGATCGCTCTGCTGAAAAGAAGACGGTCAAGGTGCCCGACCTGACCGGTAAAACGGCGGTTGCTGCAAGCGGCTTGTTGGCAAGCAGCGATCTCAATATCAAGATCTCGGGCACGTACAATTATACCAGCGGCACGGCGGCAACCGCATATGCACAGTCGATCGCGCCCGGTACAATCGTAGAGGTAGGCACTACCATTACGGTATATTTCCGCGACGAGAGCGTGGCGGATGACGTAGAAAATCCGGATCTGCCGGATACGGAAACCTAAAACACAGAGCGTATAAAAGAACGGAGAGCCAAAGCAAATTATCATTTGGAGGCTTTCATGATTCTTTCGGATTTATGCAGTGCAGCGGGGCTTTCTTGCCCCGCAGACGCTGCGCAGATTGCAGTTGGCGGCATCTGCGCAGATACAAAAAAGCTGACGTCGGGGCAATTGTTCGTTGCCTTGCGCGGCGTGCATGCCAACGGACACGATTATTTGACCGATGCGGCAGAGCGCGGCGCTTGCGCTGCGGTGATTGATCGGGATTTTACGGGGGAGATTCCCCATGGGCTGTGTACCGTACGCGTAACCGATACACACGCTGCGCTGGCATACCTGTTGGATGCATGGCACGGCAAGCCGTCGGAAAAGATGCAGTTTGTGGGTATTACGGGTACCAACGGCAAGACCTCTGTTGCGTGGTTGCTTTACGGCTTGCTCAAATACGCGCAGATTCCTTGTGCCATGATCGGTACGGTCAAGTGCGAAGGGCCTGCAGGCGAGATCCCCAAGGACGTCTCGGGCAGCGCGAATATGACCACGCCCGAGCCGGAGCAGCTGTATCCCATGCTGGCAGCGTTTGCACAGCAGGGAACTAAAATCGTGGTCATGGAGGTCACCTCTCACGCGCTTGCGCAGGAGCGGTGTGCACCGCTGCGTTTCACCCTTGGGATTTTCACCAATTTGACCAGAGATCATCTGGACTATCACGGTAGCATGGAGGCGTATTTTGACGCCAAGAAAAAGTTGCTTTTGCAAAGTGAGCGTGTGCTGCTGTGCATGGATGACGAGCGCGTGGCGTCGCTGCGTTCTCAAGCTCCGTGCGCTGCATTGACCTGCTCGGCAAAACACAAAAACGCGGATTTTTATGCCGAAGAGTTGGATATGACGGAGGCGGGGGTGCGATACAAGCTGGTATCGGCAAATGCAAGATTGCGCATCAGCTGCCCTATGAGTGGACAGTTTGCGGTGCTCAATTCGTTACAGGCATCGGCAGCCGCACTTTTGCTGGGTGTCAAGGCGCAAAGCATACGCGACGGTATGGCACTCATACCGCCTGTTCCCGGACGCATGGAGCGCGTGCCGCTCGGTGGGGGCGTTCCGTTTTCGGTGATCATTGATTACGCGCACACACCGGACGCCTTGGAAAATCTGCTTGCAGCCGTGCGCAGGAGCAAAACGCGCGCGCAGCGTGTGGTGCTGGTGTTTGGCTGCGGAGGAGATCGCGACAAGGGCAAGCGTGCGCAAATGGGGCAGATCGCCTCGCGTATGGCAGATTATTTTGTTATTACGGCGGATAATTGCCGCACAGAGCCTCTTGATGATATCATTGCAGACATTGTGCGCGGTGTGGACAAACGCGCGCATTACCGTGTTTTACGCGATCGCAGGAGTGCGATCAGACATGTTATCGAGCATGCAAGAGAAAGAGACGTGATTTTGCTTGCGGGCAAGGGACACGAAACCTATGAAATAGATCAAAACGGCAGACACGCCTTTGACGAGCGCGCCATTGTGCGAAAGGCTGTGGACGATTTTTGGCAATGCGATTGCCGAGAAAATGAACAAGGAGAGTAAGAGAGTATGAAGATCAAGCTTGGCATGCACCCTATGACTTTGGCGCAAGCGGCTGCATATTGCGGTGGCGAGCTGTATAACTTTACGGGCAGCGCAGGCGTGGAATTTTCATATATCTGTACCGACTCCAGAGAAGCGGATAAGAACACTATGTTCGTTGCCATTCGCGGTGAGCGCGTGGACGGACATGACTATATCGGGCAAGCCATCGAGGCAGGCTGCAGATGCTTTTTGTGCGAATACGTACCGCACGATATCCACGCAAAGCACGTGGGTGCTGCGGTGGTAGAGGACAGCGTTTCTGCCTTTTGTCAGCTTGCCAAAAGCTACAGAATCGAAAAATTCGGGGATAGAGACCCCATGAGAACCATTGCGGTCACAGGTAGCGTAGGCAAGACCACCACCAAGGAAATGGTGGCATCCGTGTTGCGCCAGGAGCTTAATCTGTACGCTGCACAGGGCAATTTTAACAGCGAGATCGGTATGCCCATGTCGCTGATGCAGGCGGGTGCGCATCATCGCGCAGCCGTGCTGGAGATGGGTATGAGCGCGCGTGGCGAAATCTCGCGCATGAGCCGTACCGCACGCCCTACCGTGGCAATGATCACCAACGTGGGCAGCTCGCACCTTGAGCATCTCGGTACGCGCGAGAATATCGCGGCAGCCAAGCTTGAGGTTGCGGATGGCTTGCGCACGGGCGGATATTTGCTGCTCAATGCCGACGAGCCGCTGCTTGCCGGTAAGAAAGCACCGGGCAGACACACGATCTATATCGGCATCGACAACCCGTGTGCGGATTGCCGCGCAGAGAATATCAGATACACCGAGGACGGCTGTACGCTGTTTGATATACACTACGGTGAGCACGCTTGGTATGACGTGCGCGTGCCTGCTTTGGGCAAGCATATGGTCATGGCGGCTATGTATGCGGCGGTTACGGGCAAAATCTTTGGACTTGCGGAAAAGTATATCCGAGCAGGTATTATGGATTATACCGGTGCTCCCATGCGCCAGCAGATCGAAAACGTAGGCGGTATCACGCTGCTTTGCGATTGCTATAATGCCAGTCCCGAGTCGGTGCGTGCTGCGCTGCAAACGCTCTCCAAGCTGCCCGTCAAGGGTCGCCGCATTGCCGTGCTTGGCGATATGCTGGAGCTTGGTACACACACAGAAGCACTGCACAGCGCTACGGGCGAGAGTGCTGCTGACGTACTTGACGTGCTTGTAACGGTAGGTGAGCTGGGTGCGCACATTGCCAAGGGTGCAGAGCAGAAGGGCGGCTGTGAGGTGTATACCTATACGGGGCAGGATGCCAAGGTGCAGGCGGCAGAAAAGCTTTGTGCATTGCTTGCCCAAGATGACGCGCTACTGATCAAGGCAAGCCGAGGAGTGCGTCTTGAAGAAGTCTACAACGCTGTTAAACAACATTTGAGTAAATAAAACGAGGATAAGAAAATGCTTTTACAATATTTTGGCTTTCATATGGATACAAAGCAGGCACTTGCCACCGAGATGCTGATCGTAGCGTTTGCGGTATTTTGCCTGAGTGCACTGGCGCTGTATTTTCTCATCCCCGTGCTGCGTGCCAAAAAGATCGGGCAGACCATTTATGAGCTTGGTCCTTCCTGGCACATGAATAAGCAGGGCGTGCCCACCATGGGCGGCATCGGCTTTATTCCGCCGTTTCTGTTGGTGCTGGCAATCTTTTCGGTGCTGTATCTGATCAAGGCGGGCGCAGAATCCTCTTCTTCGCTCATTCCGCTTGCGCTGACGCTGCTTTTGGCAGTATCCAATGCGGCAATCGGCTTTGTGGATGACTATTGCAAGCTGCTCAAAAAGCAAAATCAGGGTTTGACCGCAAAGCAAAAGCTGCTGCTGCAGCTGGTGTTTGCCGCGGCTTACGTTGCCATGATGGCAATCACGGGCAATCTGCATACCGACGTGACCATTCCGTTTACAAACGTAACGCTGCAGCTTGGCTGGCTTGCGTATCCTGCATATATCATCATTATCGCGGGCTTTGTCAACGCGACCAACCTGACCGACGGCATTGACGGTCTTGCATCTGGCATTACGGCTGTTGTTTCGCTGTTTTTGACCGTTGTGGCTGTGCTGACGGCACAGGGCGGCATGGGCGTGATCTCCGCAGCGCTGTTTGGCGCGGTGTGCGCGTTCCTGCTCTTTAACCATCACCCCGCGCGTGTGTTTATGGGGGATACAGGCTCGCTGTTTATCGGTGGCGTGCTGATGGGCTGCGCATTCATGGCGCACATGGAGGTGCTTGTACTGATCGCAGGCTTTGTGTACGTGGCAGAAATGCTGTCAAGCCTTTTGCAGATCGTATATTTCAAGCTGACACACGGCAAAAGACTGTTCAAAATGGCACCGCTGCACCATCATTTTGAAAAGTGCGGATGGACCGAGAACGTCATCGTGGTTGTGTTCAGCACGGTAAGTGCGCTGCTTTGCGTGCTCGCATATTTCGCAACGCAGGTATAACTGATTTTTGAAATTTAAGGAGGAGGTGAGGTTGTGAAAAAGCATCGTGTATACTGGGAACGCTTTAAGCGCGCTGCACGCATCAAGGGCGGGGAAGTGGCCGATCTTGTGGGGCAAAAGCAGGATGCAATACTGGAGCCCGAAGACCCTATCTATCATAAGAAAATTCACGCCGAGCCCCAACCCGAGCCGGGCGTGCTGACGCGCGGCGGTATTGACGTATGGTTTTTCCTGATCGTACTTGGGCTGATCCTTTACGGCGTGATCATGGCGTACTCCGCAAGCTCTATCTATGCGGCGCAGTATCATGACGATTCTACCTACTTTATCAAAAAGCACCTGATGTATCTGGCGCTTGCCATGATAGGCACAGCCCCCTTTGTGTTTATGGCACGCCCCTGGTTCTGGAAATTCTTTGCGATCTGCGCATATGGCGGCTCTGTCGTCTTGCTGATTGCCGTGCTGGTTTACGGTACCGTGTTCGGCGGCGCAAACCGCTGGATCGCCATCGGCAGTATTACCATTCAGCCTTCCGAAATTGCCAAAATGGCGCTGATCATGTTTCTTGCGCTGTTTATGGCAAAATATCAAAGGCAGATCAATACGGTACAAAAATTCGGCGGACATTTCACCTATGGTGTGATTGGTCCTGTTGTGATTATCGGTATTATTTGCGGACTTGTCATGCTGGAAAAGCATTTGTCCGGTCTGATTATTTTGGGCGTTCTTGGCATTGTAATCATGTTCCTTGGAGGCACTAAGCTTAAGTGGTTTGGGGTGATCGGTATTGCGGGCGTGGGAGTTGTAGGCAGCGTGCTTTTATTCTCGGATTATGCAAGACAGCGTATCGATACATGGATCAACATTGACAAGGTTGACCCGTTGGGCGAGGCTTGGCAGACGCTGCAAGGGCTTTACGCCATTGGCTCGGGCGGATTTTTCGGCAGAGGCCTTGGCATGAGCCAGCAAAAATACGGTTACGTTTCTCAGCCGCAGAATGACTTTATCTTTACCATTCTCTGTGAGGAGCTTGGTATGCTGGGTGTGCTGATTCTGATGGGTCTTGTTGTGCTGCTTTTGTGGCGCGGCTACAAGATCGCTGCAAACGCCCCCGATAGATTTTGTGCGCTGACCGTGTATGGACTTACCACCAAGGTTGCGCTGCAGACCATTCTCAATATCGCGGTAGTCACCAATTCCATGCCCAACACGGGTATTTCGCTGCCCTTCTTCTCGTCGGGCGGTACTGCGCTTGCCCTGCAGATTTTTGAAATGGGCATTATACTGTCAATTTCGCGATACTCCTATCAAAAAAAGTAAATGGAGAGTAGCGTGAAAGTTCACGTCATATTGCTTTTTCACTTAACCATTCACGCCTAAACTTCACCTTGAAATGGGTCCGTGCCCATTTTTGGAGCAAAGCTCCGCGGTGAAGTTTCCATCACTATTTGAGCCGCCAAGGGCGGCATGGGGATTATTATGAGAATTTTGATGACAGGCGGAGGCACGGCAGGGCACGTAAACCCTGCCATTGCCATTGCCGATACTATAAAAGCCAAATATCCGGATGCGCACATTGCCTTTGCCGCCTCGACCGAGAGATCGGACAAGGCAAGGGAGCTTTTGTCGCGCACCGATTACAAGGAGTTTTACAGCATTGATATCTGCGGCATGCGCTCGCCCATTTTTCATCCGGGCAACGTGCGCACCGCGCTTCTCATGGCAAAATCGCAGGGGCAGGCTAAAAAGCTGATCCGCGAGTTTGCACCCGATATCATCATTGGCACGGGCGGATATGCCAGCTGGCCGCTGCTTTCCGCAGGGGCGCGCATGGGCATTCCTACGCTGGTGCATGAATCCAACGCGCTTGCAGGCAAGGCGCTGATGCAGGTGCGCGGACGCGTTGATCGCATTTTGGTCAACTTCCCCGAGGCTGCCGAGTGCTTTGGCTGCCCCGAAAAAACGCGCGTGGTGGGCAACCCCCTCCTGCACGGCTTCTGCGCATATGATGCGCACAAGGCAAAGCGTGCGATCGGTGCGGAAGGGAATTTCAAGCACGTGGTACTTGCCGTAGGTGGCAGCCGCGGGGCGATGATGGTCAACCGTTACGTTTTTGATATGATCAAGAGCATGGCAAAAGAGCACCCCGAGGTGCTGTTCGTAACCGCAACCGGCAAGGACTACTACAGCGAATACAGCGAAAAATACCGCGCAGAGGGGCTTGATACCTTGCCCAACGTGCGCGTTTCGGAATACATATACGATATGCCGGTGCAAATGGCGGCTGCTGATATCGTGATTTCCCGCGCGGGCGCGATGACGCTCTCCGAGCTTGCGCTGATGCGCAAGACTGCTGTGCTGATCCCTTCGCCCAACGTGGCAAACGATCACCAGTACAAGAACGCTAAGGCACTTGGAGACGCAGGCGCTGCGGTGTATGCACGCGAGAGTGAGTTTGCAAACGGTGGCTTACAGATGCGCATAGAGGAGCTTTTGTGCGATGCGCAAAAGAGAGTGGATATGCGCACCAAAATTGCAGACTTTGCGCGCGAGGATGCAAACGCATTGGTGCTGGCAGAAATTGAAAATCTGCTTTCGCGCAAGGAGACACGCGCATGAAGGAGCAATTACAGAAGCTGCGTGACACGCTGCTTGAGCGCGTGCCGCACAAGAATTATTCGCCTGCCCAAAAGGCGGCAAGAACAAAACGCGCGGCAATTGCGGGCTGCGTTGTAAGCGTGTTGCTGCTGGTGGTTTTGGTGGTTGCGCTGTTTCCCGTAACAGACGTGCTGATCGTTTCCAATGATTCGCATTATACCGACCAAGAGCTGCTTGACGCGTTGGATACCTCAGGCTGGACGCCGGTGCTCAACGTAACGCCTCGCAGAGCTGAGCAGAGACTGATGGACAAGCTGCTGTATTTGGAGAGTGCAGAGGTGACCTACAGCTTCCCGGGTACGTTGCTTGTTACTGTCAAGGAGCAGCATCCCTTATACTATTTTCATTACGATACTTTGATTGGCGGTAAGCCGCATACCGGCTGGTTGGCGGTAGGACCCGATTTGCGCGTGGTAGAGGCTGCGCGGGATTCGCTGGCATTTTCCGAGCTTGGACTGACCAAGATCGCACTGCCCGCGCCCGTACTGGATCAAACCAAGCCGGGAAGAGCAAGCACCTTGCGCTTTACGCGTGAGGAGGAAACAGGGGAGAACGCCAAGACCGAGCAGGACTTCGCTTATATCTCTGAGTTTCTTTTGTGGCTGGAGGGCTCGAGCGTGGCTGCGCGGCTGACGAGCGTGGATCTGCGTGAAAAATTCGAGGTCAGCATTACCCTGGAAAGCAAATACCTCATCGAGTTCGGGCGTGTGCGCGATGCGCGCGATTTTGCCCAGAAGTTAGCCCTTGCCGAGCAGATTCTTGCCGAGGGCGGGATTGATCCCGATGGCAAATATATCGTTTCTGTGGGGAGCGATCAACCCTATCTGCGCCCTGCGGGTGATACCGAGCTGGACTTGTCCGAGGAATGACGCCAAACGCAGATGTCATATGACATTTTCGGTCGGGAATTGTGAATTTTTCATAAATTTTTGAAATTATTTTCGCGAAACCTCTTGAAATATTTTTGAGTTTGTTATATTATATATGTAAAGCATATGTTGGGCTAATTTTGCCCGTAAGACACAAGGTCTTGTGCTTTGGCGTATGAAAATAAAAATTCTGATATAAATTTCGGGAGGGCAACAAAATGACTTTTGAACATGATGATACCTATGATTGTGGCGTCAACATTAAGGTAATTGGCGTAGGCGGCGGCGGAAACAATGCTGTCAACAGAATGATCAGCAGCCACATCCGCGGTGTAGAGTTCGTGTCCATTAACACTGACAGACAGGCACTTCGCAGATCCGAGGCTGCAACCCAGCTGGTAATCGGCGAAAAGCTGACCAAGGGCTTCGGCGCAGGCTCCAATCCTCAGATCGGTGCACGCGCAGCTGAGGAATCCTTGGATGATATTAAGAAATTCCTGCAGGGCACCGATATGGTGTTCGTAACCGCAGGTATGGGCGGCGGTACCGGTACGGGCGCTGCTCCCGTTGTTGCACGCGTTGCACACGAGATGGACATTCTGACCATCGGTATCGTAACCAAGCCTTTCGCATTTGAGGGCACTCGCAGAGCAGCACAGGCAGAGGCAGGCATTGCTGAGCTGAGCCAGTACGTTGACTCTCTGATCGTTATCCCCAACGAAAAGCTCAAGCAGGTTACCGACACCAGAATCACCCTGGCTAACGCATTCGAGATCGCTGATAACGTACTGCACCGCGGTGTTAAGAGCGTTTCCGATCTGGTTAACGAATCTCTGTTCATCAACCTTGACTTTGCTGACGTTACCTCGGTTATGAAGGGCGCAGGATACGCACACATGGGTATCGGCTCCGCAACCGGTAAGGACAAGGCTGAGCAGGCAGCTCGCGCTGCTATCTCCAGCCCGCTGCTCGAGTCCTCCATCAAGGGCGCTCGCGGCGTTCTGATCAGCATCATGGTATCTCCCGACGTAGGTCTGGAGGACGTAGATCTGGCTTCCACCATGATCGCAAACGAGGCACATCCCGATGCAAGCGTAATTTGGGGCGTAGGCTTCGATCCTGAGCTTGAGGACGAGATGAGAATCACCATCATCGCTACCGGCTTTGATAAGAAGGATGACAACCAGAACCCCGGTAAGGTTGCACTCCAGCCCAAGAGCGAGCCTGTTGCAAAGCAGATTCCCGTTCAGGAAAAGAAGGTTGCTGCTGATGACGATCTTGACGATATGCTCATGATGTTCAAGCAGGGCACCAGAAAGTAATCATACTACATAATCAAAAGACCTCCTGCGCAGCAGGAGGTCTTTTTTGCATTCAGGTAAATATGCGCTCAAATACAGGCAACAGCGCCTTGGAAAAGCGGTAGAAGCCAAGATCGTTGGGATGACATCCGTCCACCGTACAGGCATCACTCTCGTCACCCGCAAAAATGGATGCGCCGTCTACGAAATAAACGTTCCGATCCCCCTCGGACACCGCCTTTTGGTAGGTTTCCATGATGATCGCTCTGCGCGTACGGTCGTCCTGCGTGTCGTGAAAATCGGGCTTGGAAATCATGACGTAGGGAAGATCCGGGTGCGCTGCGCGAATGGCGCGGTAAAGCCTTTCGTGCGTGCTTGCAAGATGCTCTGGGGTGGGTGCGTTGTGATCGTAGTCCGAAACGAACGCCGACATTTCAAGGTGTGAAAGGTAGTCGATCATAGCGTCCCCGGCACGGCAGTTGGCTGAAAAGCCGAGGTTGACATAATCTAAGTCCAAGGCGCGCGACAAAAAGCTTTGATAGCTTGTGCCGGGTCTTGATGCGCATCCGCCCTGTGTGATCGACGAGCCGTAAAACACCACGGGCAGGGCATTGGCGTAAGGCTGCGGTGCTTGCCATTGGCTGCCCTCCTTGACGCCGATCAAAAGTCTTGAAACGTTATTGTAAAGGGGAAAATTCAAAACGTATTCGGTCATGCAGCCCCCGACGTGCGCAATGGTTTCGTAACCGTTTTCGCAGTGGACTGGCGGCGTCAGGGAAGCAAGATAGGTTTGCTTATGATGGGTACCGGATACACGGTACAGATCAAAGCCGCTGATACCGAGATACGGCATGTGCGGCATACGGCATTGGGTGTCCCACTCCGCACGGATGGCAATGAATGGCGAATCGGTACAAAAACGGGCACGAATGCCTGCTGTGTGGGTCGAGAGCACCTGCACGCCCTCGCTGACCGTTTTGGCAACCTCCATCGGTATGCGCGCATAAGGATTGGCCCTCGTTGCGCCGTAAATCACAAACGGAGGCTCGGCGGCATCAAACCATGCAACGTCATCTCTCTGTATGGCACCGGGCAAAACGAAATTCGGATCAATTTTAGCAATTTCCATAAAGACGTATCCTCCTTGGGTGAAGCGATGGTTTTATAGCATCTTATCGGCTTGGATCAAAATCTGTCGCTCAGAGAACGGCAGGTACTTGCCGTGCACGTATTGGTAAGCCTCGTGCCCCTTGCCTGCAAGCACGATGGCGTCACCCGGGCGCGCGTGTTTGACTGCGTAGGCAATCGCCTCGGCTCTGTCGGGAATACAAACGTATCTGTCATGGTCGAATGCCGCTGCGATCTCGGCTATGATCTTGTCGGGGGATTCGTTGCCGGGGTTGTCCGAGGTCAGGATAGAAAGATCTGCAAGCTCGCTTGCCACGGCTCCCAGCTCACCGCGGCGCATCTGCGTGCGGTCACCCACAGAGCCAAACAGACAGATCAGGCGCCCGGGTTTATAGGCACGCAAAGCCTCCAGCACGGCACGCAAGGAAGCACCGTTGTGCGCGTAGTCAATGATAAAGGTGGAATCGGGTCTGCTTGGCAAAAATACAGGCTCAAAGCGCCCCTTGACGCGTACTACCGAAAGTGCTGCGATGCTGTCCACAAGCGGAATGCCGATCTTGTCGCACACCGCAAGCGCGCACAGCGCATTATAAACGCTGTAGTCGCCCGGGAAGGGAATGGATACGGGCAAGGCTTGTCCGTCGGGGGTATGGCATTCAAACGCGGTGCCGGGCACGCGGTAGCATATCTCGGCGCGCACCTTTTCGCCGCGCCAGCCGCAGCCCTTGCGCATACCGAACGAGGTAATGGGGGCGGTCGCGTCAGCGGTCATATATACCGCCTCGGGATCGTCCGCATTGATCAGAATATCGCGAATGCCGTCAAAGGAAAACAGCATACGCTTGCAGGATTTGTATTCCTCCATGTCGGCATGCTCCACGCCGCCGATGTGATCGGGATACAGATTGGTGAAAATACAGGTGTCGAATTTAATGCCGTGCACGCGGTGCAGCTTGAGGGATTGCGAGGACACCTCCATGACCACGTACTTGACGCCACATTCCACCATCTGCGCCATATATTCGTGCAGATCCAGGCTCTCGGGTGTGGAATTTGCCGTGGCGTAGTGCCTGCCGCAAAAATCAATGCCGTTTGTGCCTATGTAAGCAGAGGGGATCGCAAGCTTTTCCAAGATCCCGTGGATCATGAGCGCGGTGGTGGTCTTGCCCTTGGTGCCCGTGATGCCGATGACGTGCAGCTTGTCCGCAGGACGGTCGTAAATGGTTGCAGCCAACAGCGCAAGCGCGATGCGGGTATCGGGCACGGTCAGCACCAGCGCGTCATCCGGCAGAGAAAGCGGTTTTTGGGCAACGAATACGCGTACGCCGTTGGTATATGCCGCCATAGCGTAATTGTGCCCGTCGCTGACGTAGCCGCAAATGCAGATAAACAGGGAGTCGGGGCCAGCCTTGCGCGAATCGTGGCAGATATAGGTAATCTCCGCGTCGGGCAAAGTGCGCGAGCAAGTATAGTCAAGACCCTGTACCAGCTTACAAAGATTCATACCGGCAGTTCCTCCTTGGTAAGATAAGGCAGCGCATCAATCTGCAGCTGCTCGGGCTGCACCATGACGTAGTAAGCCTCCAGCTCGGCAGCGTGTGCTGCGCAAAAGATTTTGTAGTCCTCGGTGCAGGGGATCAGGCAAAACAATAGATCGGGGTACTCCATGGCAAAGGCGCGCAAATCGGCGCAAAGCAGCTCACCCTGCAGATAAGCGGGCGTGCGCACAATGCGCACACAGGCGCAAAAATGCGCAAGAAAAGCCGGGCGGGAGCAATAGATATGCGAGAGCACGCCGTAGCTTCTGTACAGTCTGCGCGCGATTTTGATCGGCTGTACGCCGTCACCAAGCAGCACGGGTACAAGCACGCGGTTCAGCTGTTCTTTCATGTCTGTCGCTCCTTTCTTTTCAAATCTCATATCCCGTCCATTATATCACAAAAATCGCGTCTTGTCACGCCCGGATGCAATATTTTGCAAATTATTTTTGCAAACGCTTGCAAAAGTGCCGCCCGTCCGTTATAATGAATGTATGACTATCAAAGGAGTGCGTAGCAAAGCCCATGAAAAAGGAAAGCATTTATAAGATATTTTCGCGCATCCCGACCTTGGAGACAGACCGCCTGATCCTGCGTAAGATGCTGGTGTCGGACAAGGAGGATGTGTATGCCTATTCCCGTCGTGCCGACGTGACCGAGTACCTGACCTGGACACCACACGTAAACATCGAATATACCGCCGATTATCTGCGCTATATCGGGCAGAGATACACGGTGGGTGACTATTTTGACTGGGCAGTGGTGGAAAAGGCAAGCGGTAGGGTGATCGGCTCTTGCGGCTTTACCAGATTTGATTACCCCAACGATGCAGGCGAGATCGGCTACGTGTTCCACCCCGATTACCACGGCAAAGGGTACGCGACCGAGGCGGTCCGCGAGGTGGTGCGCTTTGGCTTTGTTGCGCTGAAATTGCACCGCATTGAAGCAAGGTACATCAAGGGCAACGATCGCTCTGTGCGCGTTATGGAACGCCTTGGTATGCAATTTGAGGGCGAACGCCGCGAGGCAATGCTGATCAAGGGATCGTATCGCACCGTGGGTACGTATGCGATACTGGCGGGGGAGTATCAGAGAAATCAGTAACCGTAGGGGCGATTCAGGAATCGCCCGCATCAAAGTAACACCCGTACCACGCAAAGTAACAGCCAAAAGTATGGCATTTTATCCTTGCATATGCTAAAATAAAGGCAAAGAGAAAGGAGGCGTCGATATGACATTTTCGGAAAAGCTCAAACAATTACGCAGCGAAAAGGGCGTCTCACAGACCAAACTCGCTGCCGATATTCATATTAGCCGTTCTGCTGTAGCAAAATGGGAGAATGGACTGGGAATGCCTAATGATGACTCTCTGCAGTTGCTTGCCGAGTATTTTGGCGTGACGGTGGAGGAGTTGAATGCGCAATCGGGGGGGATGCGGGAGAACGAGATTCTCGATACTGCTGTGGTACGACCGATTGTCAAAATGAAAAAGTCTTGGTTAACGGTGCTGATCATCGTGCTGTGCGTTGCTGCAGCCTTGGCTTTGGCATTTGCTGCCATGGTGCTCGTGATAATTGTGACTCTAACAATAATTGGCTATGCTCCCGTGCAATCACTCCCTGCGTTGCCGGCACTGCCGGGTTAGTTAGTAAGTATAGATGCCCGCCGCACTCGCGGCGGGCGTTGTTCTTTTGGTTGTTACATTGAAGAATTTGTCTCCGTTCTTTTTGGCACTGTGGGCGCAAAAAGAACCAAAAACGCCGTATAATAGTTTCGCCTCTGCGGAGGCGACAAGGGCTGCGCGCCCTTGACCTGCGCCGCCTTTTGAAAAAGGCGGGCGAAAACTTTTCATGAGTTGTTGGTGCTGATGTGGAAATGCAATTTTGACTTCTAAAACTTGCAAAAACCCTTGACACAAAAGCGTCAAGGGTGTATAATTAAGATTGGTGTTTTATGAAATTTTCCAAATATAACAACAGGCAGGATATATTGATATGAAAAGAGACATTCTGAGAATTCTTGAAGAAAATATGCAAGGATTCTCCAAGGGTCAAAAGCTGATTGCAAAGTTTATTTTGCAGGAATATGATAAGGCAGCCTACATGACCGCCTCCAAATTGGGTCAGGCAGTGGGCGTTTCCGAGTCCACGGTGGTGCGCTTTGTCATCGAGCTTGGCTACGAGGGGTATCCCGAATTTCAAAAATCGCTGCAGGAGCTGATCCGCACCAAGCTGACCTCCTTCCAGCGTATCGAGGTGACCAATAATCTGATCGGTAAGGGCGACGTTCTTTCCAAGGTGCTGGAGTCTGATGCCGAGAAGATCCGCAAGACCTTGGAGGGCATTGACCGCACGGCGTTTGACGATGCGGTGAACAGCATTGTGGGCGCAAAGAACATCTATATTCTGGGTGTGCGTTCCTCGTCCTCACTGGCGGCATTCCTTGACCATAGCCTGCGCATGATTTTTGATAACGTGCGTCTGGTGCAGACCGCCTCGGGTGCTGAGGTGTTTGAGCAGATGCTCAGCGTGGGAGAGGGTGACGTGGTCATCGCCATCAGCTTCCCCAGATACTCCAAGAGAATCATCAAGGCAACCGAGTACGCGCACAAGAGCGGCGCGGATATCGTGTGCTTGACCGATAGCGTGGAATCCCCGCTTGCCGCAAGTGCAGACCAGCTGCTGGTGGCGCAGAGCGACATGGCTTCCTTTGTGGATTCGCTGGTAGCCCCCCTGAGCGTGATCAACGCGCTTGTCGTTGCCGTTGCCCGCGTGTGCCAGGAGCAGGTGACCGAGAGATTGCGTCATCTTGAGGTGCTGTGGGACGAATACGACATTTACGATAAGACCCAGCAATGAGTATGGAATATACCGATTTTTCTCCCCTGCGCGTCGCTGTTGTGGGCGGCGGTGCAGCGGGTATGATGGCGGCTATTGCGGCTGCCAATATGGGAGCGGAGGTTGTGCTGTTTGAGCGCAATGACCGCCTTGGCAAAAAGCTGCGCATTACGGGCAAGGGAAGATGCAACGTGACCAACGATTGCGACAGAGATGCCTTTCTTGCCAACGTGCCCACCAATCCGCGCTTTTTGTACAGCGCACTTGCCGCCTTTACTACGGCGGATACCAAGGCGTTTTTTGAGAATCTGGGCGTGCCGCTCAAGACCGAGCGCGGCAATCGCGTCTTTCCCGTGTCGGATAAGGCGATTGATATCGTTGTTGCACTCAAGGACGCTGTGCGCGATGCTGGTGTCAAGGTGATCAATGAGCGTGTGACCTCGCTACTTTTGCGTGACGGCGCCGTTTACGGTGTGTATACCGCGCGTCCTTACGATTTTGACCGCGTGATCATTTGCACAGGCGGTAAATCCTATCCGCTGACAGGCTCGGACGGTGACGGATATAAGCTTGCTGCGCAAGCAGGGCACTCGGTTACAAGGCTGCTGCCTTCTCTTGTGCCCATTACCTGCAAGGGCACCGACCATCGCGCCATGCAGGGACTTTCCTTGCGTAACGTGGGTCTTTGCATCAAGGACAATGCTACGGGCAAGGCTGTGTATCGCGACTTTGGCGAGATGATGTTTACGCACTTTGGCTTGACCGGTCCCATGATTTTGAGCGCATCGGCGCACCTGCCCGATATCGCGCCCGACAAATATACCGCGTATATTGATCTCAAGCCCGCTTTGGACGAAAAAACGCTGGACGCACGCTTGCTTTCCGATTTTGCCAAGTATCAGAATAAAGACTTTGCCAACAGCCTTGGCGATCTCTTGCCGCAGAAAATGATTGATGTGGTTGTGGCGCGTTCGGGTATCGATCCGCACAAAAAGGTCAATTCTATTACTGCACAGGAGCGTCGCGAGCTGGTCTCGCTGCTCAAGGGCTTTGCGGTTTTGCTGCAGGGCTTCCGCCCCATCGATGAAGCCATTGTGACCAAGGGCGGCGTCAACGTGGGCGAGGTCAAGCCTGCCAGCATGGAGTCGCGTCTTGTATCGGGACTTTACTTTGCGGGTGAGGTGCTGGACGTGGACGCTTATACGGGCGGCTTTAATTTGCAGATCGCCTTCTCCACAGGCCATTTAGCAGGCGAGAGTGCCGCGACCGACTAAAACAAAAAAGGAGTTTTTGCTATGATTCAGATTGCTATAGACGGACCCGGCGGTGCCGGTAAGACTACACTTTCCAAGGCAATTGCCAAAAAGCTTGGCATTGTGTACGTGGACACGGGCGCAATGTACCGCACCGTAGGACTTTACGTGCGCGATCACGGCTTTTCCTATGAGGATACCGCAGCCGTTATCTCTCTTTTGCCCGAGATCAAGATCGAGGTCAAGTTTGAGGACGGCGTGCAGAATATTTATCTCAACGGCACAAATCCCGGTGACCGCATTCGCGAGCCTGAGATTTCCATGTATGCGTCGGGCGTTTCCAAGATCCCCGAGGTCAGAGCCTTCTTGCTGGATACCCAGAAGGAGATCGCACGTAAGAACAGCGTGATCATGGACGGCAGAGATATCGGCACGGTCATTCTGCCCGATGCTGATCTCAAGCTGTTTATGACCGCCTCCCCCGAGACCCGCGCAAAGCGCCGTTATATCGAGCTGATCGAAAAGGGTCAGCAGGTGACCTTTGAGCAGGTTATGGAGGAAATGGTGGCGCGTGACGCACAGGACGCAGGCAGAGAGATCGCTCCCGCGATTCCGGCAGATGACGCCATTATGTATGACAATTCCGGCTTGACCTTTGAAGAAAGCCTTGACGCGCTGCTTGCATTTATCAAGGAAAAGCTTGGCGACAAGCTAAACGATCTGTAAGCTGTATGAAGAGCGGATTTTACAGAGTGTTTCAGGGCACGATGCGCTATCCCTTTATGTGGCTTTTGCGCGTGCGCGTGCACGGAGCACAAAACGAGCCGTCCGAGAGTGATGGCCCGTACATCATATGCGGCAACCATACCGTGTTTTCCGATCCCATCTTTTTGTGTGCTGCCATGCGTAAGCAGCAGCCGCACTTTATGGCAAAAAAGGAGCTTTTCAAGATTCCGTTCTTGGGCTGGCTGATCCGCGGCTTGGGTGCGTTTCCGGTTGACCGCAAGGCGGGCGACGTGTCCGCGATCAAAAAGAGCATTGCGCTGCTTGAAGAGGGCAAGTGCGTGGGTATTTTTCCGCAGGGGCACCGCTACGTGGGCGTGGATCCTCGCAAGACCGAGATCCGTCACGGTATCGGTATGATCGCCTCGCGCACGCATGCGACTGTTTTGCCGTGCTATCTGTGCATGCCCGACTACAAGTATAAGCTCGGTCGCCGCCTGGATATCGTGATCGGCAAGCCTATGACCTACGAGGAATACAGCGCAGGGCTTTCGGGCAAGGCGGAATATACCGCCATTACCGAAAAGGTGTTTGACCGCATCTGCACCTTGGGCGAGCAATTTATGCACGGGGAAGGGAATGGGCAATGAAGCGAGAGGTAACTGTTGCAAAGCACGCGGGCTTTTGCTTTGGCGTGGGCAGAGCGGCGGAAGCCGTGGAGCGCGAGATTGCCACGCATGCACCCGGCACGCGTATTTTCACGCTGGGAAAGCTGATCCATAATGATACCTACGTTGCGCGCCTTGCCGCACAGGGCGTGAGCGTGGCAAGCGAGCAGGATATCGAGCGGCTTTGTGCCGAAGCGACCGCTGACGCACCTGTCAAGGTGTTCGTGCGCGCGCACGGTATGACTGCGCAGACCGAGGTGATGCTGGGGCGCTGCCACGAGAAAAATCCGCATTTTTCCTTTGTGGATTGCACTTGCTCGTTTGTGCGCAAGATCCACGATATCGTGGCGCAGCACAATTCTCCCGAGCACGTTTTGTTTGTACTGGGAGCGGCAGAGCACCCCGAGGTAGTGGGATTTCTTTCGCGTTTTGACGGCGAAAAAGTGGTTTTTTCGGACGCAGCAGAGCTGGAACGCCTCCTGACCCCCGAAAAGCTGCAAAATATATGTGCAAAATCACCAATCGTGGTTGCCCAAACCACGCAAAAATTGGGCGAGTGGATAAAAACAAAAGAATTTATCAAAAAACTATATACAAATCCGATAATTTTTGATACAATATGTAGTATCACGGAAATTCGCCAGAAAGAGGTTGCAAGCCTTGCGGGCGCGTGTGATTGCATGATTGTCATAGGAAGTCGGAGCAGTTCAAATTCGACAAAACTGTACCATATCAGCAAGAGCGCATGTCCGAATACTTACTTGGTAGAAGATGCTGCACAGCTTTCTGCGTATGGTCCGTTTACTCACCAAAGGGTGGGGATCGCGGCAGGTGCCTCAACACCGCGCGATATAATTGAGGAGGTAGAAAAAACCATGAGCGAAGTTATTGAAAACTTTGAAGAGCTGTTGGAATCATCACTCAAAACTTTAAATACAGGAGATGTCGTTACCGGAACCGTTGAATACGTTACCGATGCAGAGATCCAGTTGGACCTCGGCGCAGGCGTTACGGGTTACATCAAGGCCGAGCAAGTTGATGATTCTCCCGAAAAGTTGACTGACAGATTCCACAGAGGTGACAAGGTAGATGCCTTTGTCATTCGTGTCAGCGACATCGAGGGAGTTGCTGAACTTTCCAAGAAGCGCGTTGATTCTGACAAGAACTGGTTCAGAATCGTAGGCGCAAAGGACACCGAGGAAGTGCTGGAGGGCACTGTAATCGAGGTTGTTAAGGGCGGCGTTATCGTTTCCGTTGACAGCAATCGCGTGTTTGTACACGCATCTCAGACCGGCGTTCCCAAGGACGGCGACCTGAACGTTCTGCTTAACACTACGGTTAAGCTGAGAATCATCGAGATCCGTGAGGGCAAGAAGGCTAAGGGCTCCATCCGTCTGGTACAGAGAGATGAGCGCAAGGCTCGCGAGGAAGCTTTCTGGAACGAGATCGAGGAAGGCAAGACCTACACCGGTACCGTTAAGAGCCTGACCTCTTACGGCGCATTTATCGACCTGGGCGGCGTTGACGGTATGGTTCACGCATCCGAGCTGTCCTGGAAGAGAATCAAGTCTCCCGCTGACGTTGTTGCTATTGGCGATACCCTGAACGTATTCGTTAAGAGCTTCGACAAGGAGAAGAAGAGAATTTCTCTGGGCTACAAGACCGAGGAGACCAATCCTTGGTACGTATTCACCCACACCTATGCTGAGGGTGACGTTGCATCCGTTAAGATTGTTAGCATGATGCCCTTCGGTGCATTTGCAGAGATCGTTGACGGCGTTGACGGCCTGATCCACATTTCTCAGATCGCTATGACCAAGATCGCTAAGCCCGCTGACGTGCTTGAGATCGGCCAGATCGTTGACGCTAAGATCGTTGGCATTGACAACGAGAAGCAGAAGGTCAACCTGTCCATCCGCGCTCTGCTGGA
>JAZOLE010000098.1:0-7666 GCA_045652835.1 Eubacteriales bacterium
GATTTTAAGCATAATATATTACCTCTCGATATTTATTTTTTGTTTTGCGGCAGTGGCGGGAGTGCATTTTTTTGCATTTCCCGCCCTGCGTTTATGAATTTTATTTATGATAAATTACTGATAATCGACAACGCCGACCCAGCCTGCAAGGAACTCTCTTTCCTTCTCGTTGCCCTTGACGGACTGAGAAGCTGCCACGATGGGCATCCACTTCTGTACGTACTGCTTTGCAGTGTCGCTCTTCTTGCAGAAGGTGTTCAGGTAATAGTCAGCACCGGCAATGTCACCGTTCAGCCAGAACAGCAGGTAGGTG
This sequence comes from Eubacteriales bacterium, assembly GCA_045652835.1. Classification (GTDB taxonomy): domain Bacteria; phylum Bacillota; class Clostridia; order Oscillospirales; family CAG-272; genus SVQP01. The sequence continues at coordinate 314 of JAZOLE010000098.1, forward strand.
CGAGCAACGTCTGCGGAAGCGTTGCCCTGGGTTGCGTGTGCCCAGTCAAGGATGTACAGGGTGCCGTCCTCGGTAACAACCACGTTGGAGGGGTTGAAGTCGCCGTGGCAAACCTTGTTGTGCTTGGGCATTGCCTCAAGACGGGTGTGCAGGTCGTAGCGGGTGGTTGCGTCAAAATCGGTCTGTGCGATCTTTCTGTTCATCTTATCCTTGAGCTTGTTGAGCAGCGGGCAAGTCTTGGAGTGTACGGTCATCCGCAGATCAACCAGCATCTCAATGTACTTTTCCTTGTTATCGGGGTCTTCTGCCATCAGCTGAGCAAGCGTCTTGCCCTTGATGTACTCATAAACGATTGCCCACTTGCCATCGACCATGGTAACCTCAAGGATCTTGGGAATGTTCAGACCGGTCTCTTCAATTCTTGCCTGGTTGAGTGCCTCGTTGAGTACGTCAGCCTTGGAATATTCTGCGTTGAAAACCTTAATGCAACGGTCGCCGTCGCGGTAGATGGTCTTATTGTTTCTTACTGCAATTACTCTATCAAGATTCATAGTAAATACCTCCTTGTAATTATGCCTTCTTGCTCTTGGTGTAAACTGCCTTGATGGCATCGGGAGCGGTTACGGACAGATCGGTTGCGGGCATGGGCTGCTCAACGAAGTGCTTGCCGTAGTATGCGTTGAGGTACATCTGCTTGAGCTCGCTCATCAGAGGATATCTGGGGTTCGCACCGGTGCACTGGTCGTCAAATGCCTGCTCAACCATCTCGTCAAGGCTTGCAAGGAATACCTGCTCATCAATGCCGTAGTCCTTGATGGTTTCCTTAATGCCAACGCGTGCCTTGAGCTCGTTGATCGCCTTGATCAGGTTCTCAAGCTTTTCCTCGTTGGTCTTGCCGCCCAGACCCAGAGCGTCTGCGATCTCAGCATAGCGAGCCAGGGTGTGAGGATGATCGTACTGGGAGAAGGTACCCATCTTAGCAGGTGCTTCGCTTGCGTTGAAGCGGATAACCTCTTCGATCATCAGAGCGTTTGCAACACCGTGAGGCAGGTGGTGGAATGCGCCCAGCTTGTGCGCCATGGAGTGACAGATGCCAAGGAATGCGTTAGCGAATGCCATACCTGCAATGGTAGCTGCGTTTGCCATCTTCTCTCTTGCTTCAACGTCGGTCTGACCGTTGTCATAAGCGCGAGGCAGATATCTGAAGATACTCTTGAGTGCCTGGAGAGCCAAGCCGTCGGTATAGTCGGTTGCCAGCATAGCAACGTAAGCCTCAACTGCGTGAGTCACAGCGTCAATACCGGATGCAGCAGTCAGGCCGCGAGGAGCGGACATGTGGAAATCGGTATCAATGATTGCCATGTTGGGCAGCAGCTCGTAGTCAGCCAGAGGATACTTAACGCCGGTCTTTTCATCGGTAATAACCGCGAAAGGAGTGACCTCGGAGCCGGTACCTGCGGACGTGGGGATTGCGATGAAGTAAGCCTTCTCGCCCATCTTGGGGAAGCTGTAAATTCTCTTACGGATATCGATAAAGCGCATTGCCATATCCATAAAGTCTGCTTCGGGATGCTCGTAGAGTACCCACATGATCTTTGCAGCGTCCATAGCGGAACCGCCGCCCAGCGCGATGATGGTGTCGGGCTGGAAGGAGCGCATCTGTGCTGCACCCTCGATTGCGTTAGCAAGCGTGGGGTCGGGCTGAACGTTCCAGAAGGTGGTGTGGGTAATGCCCATCTGGTCCAGCTTATCGGTAATCGGCTTGGTGTAGCCGTTCTGGTAAAGGAAGGTATCGGTTACGATGAATGCCTTCTTTGCGCCTCTTACGGTGCGCAGCTCGTCAAGAGCGATGGGCAGGCAGCCCTTCTTAATGTAAACCTTTTCAGGGGTTCTGAACCAAAGCATGTTTTCTCTCCTCTCGGCTACGGTCTTGATGTTGAGCAGGTGCTTAACACCTACGTTCTCGGATACGCTGTTACCACCCCAAGAGCCGCAACCCAGCGTCAGGGAGGGAGCAAGCTTGAAGTTGTACAGGTCACCGATACCACCGTGAGCAGAGGGGGTGTTGATGACGATACGGCAGGTTCTCATTCTTGCGGTGAATGCAGCCAGCTTTTCCTTCTCGGTGTTCTCGTTGATGTACAGAGAGGAGGTGTGACCGAAGCCGCCGTCCTCAACCAGCTTATCTGCCTTGTCAAGCGCTTCCTGGAAGGAGCTGAACTTGTACATTGCCAGAACGGGAGAAAGCTTCTCGTGTGCAAATTCCTCGGAAATATCAACGCTCTCAACCTCACCGATCAGGATCTTGGTGCCGGCGGGAACGGTGACGCCTGCAAGCTCAGCAATGCGAGCTGCCTTTTGACCAACAATCTTTGCGTTCAGACCGCCGTTGATGATGATGGTCTTTCTGACCTTCTCGGTTTCAACGGGATTGAGGAAATAGCAGCCTCTTGCTGCAAACTCAGCCTTGACAGTGTCGTAGATAGACTCGTGAACGATGACCGACTGCTCGGAAGCACAGATCATACCGTTGTCAAAGGTCTTGGAGTGAATGATCGAGTTAACAGCCAGCAGGATGTTTGCGCTCTCGTCAATGATTGCGGGAACGTTACCTGCACCTACGCCCAGTGCAGGCTTACCGGAAGAATAAGCAGCCTTTACCATGCCGGGGCCACCGGTTGCCAGGATGATGTCAGCCTCCTTCATAACCGTGTTGGTCATGTCCAGAGAAGGAACGTCGATCCAGTCGATGATGCCCTCGGGTGCGCCTGCAGCAACTGCAGCCTCCAGGATCAGCTTAGCAGCTGCGATGGTGGAGTTCTTTGCTCTGGGGTGAGGGCTGATGATGCTTGCGTTACGGGTCTTGAGTGCGATCAGGCACTTGAAGATTGCAGTAGAAGTGGGGTTGGTGGTAGGAATAACCGCAGCAACTACACCGATAGGCTCTGCGATCTTGGTAATACCGTAGGTCTTGTCCTCTTCGATGACGCCACAGGTCTTGGTTTCCTTGTATGCGTTGTAAATGTACTCAGCAGCGTAATGGTTCTTGATAACCTTATCCTCTACAATGCCCATGCCGGTCTCTTCGACAGCCAGCTTTGCAAGAGAGATTCTTGCCTTGTCTGCAGCGGTAGCTGCTGCCAGGAAGATCTTATCAACCTGCTCCTGCGTATAGGTTGCGTAAACCTTCTGCGCTGCTCTGATGCGATCGAGAGCGCCGTGCAGAGCCTCCACGCTGTCAACGATTTGATAAACTTTGGTGTCCATGTTTATATGTCCTCCTAAAAAATTATTTACTGATTTGGTTGTTGAGATGCGCTAAGGAAAGCGCAAGATTTTCTTGACCCAGCAGCACGCCTGTGGGTACTTTAAGTGAACAGGGGGCGAAATTCCATATTGCGCGAATGCCGCTTGCTACGAGTGCGTCGCAAACCTCCTGCGCTGAGCCTTGCCCTACTGTGATAATGCCGAGCTTGACATCGTGCGCCTTGCAGTACTGCTCCAGCTGCTTAATGGGCAGGATCTCGGTGGCACTGTGGCTTGTTTTGATAATTTGCTCGTTGCAATCAAAGCCCGCAATGATCTTTACACCGTATTCCTCAAAGCCGTCAAAGTCCAAAAGCGCTTTGCCAAGCTTTCCCGCGCCTACAAGAACCGCGTTTGTCAGCCTTTCATAGCCAAGATGGCGTTCAATATCACCGATCAGCTTCTCACGCTCGTAACCGATACGCGGCTTCCCTGCACCGCTGACAGCGGCAAGGTCCTTACGTACCTGCACTTCACCGAGCGATAAGCCCTTTGCAATCGCTGTTGCCGATATCGTGCTATGCGATTCGGATAAGCTCTTAAGATATTCAAGATACTGCGGAAGCCTTCCCAGCGTTGCCTTTGGGATTAAATATCCGTTCATGCGCCACCTCCTTATTGAACTGATAACATTTTACCACATGATCGGTGTTTTGGGAATTATTAAATTGTTATATCGGTGTTATAGATATCGATATATCCATAATCGATAATATGTGTATCAATTAAAATAAGCAGCTCCGTCCTAATGACGAAACTGCTTATGCAGGCTATCAAATTGCGTGGAATGGAGTACCAATGAAGCAAGCCTTAAAGTCATAACGTAACCTCCGCAAGTTCGAAAAAACGTTATTTGATATATTTTCTTCTGGATTCACAAAGTGCGGTAATAAAGTCCTTATCCAATTTTGTCAGCTTATAGCCTTTATGATATATCAGGAAATCCTTGTATATGCGCTTGTTTCCCTCACAAGTACGCTGCACGAGATTATATCTGTCCAGTATCTTTTGAGAGGCGGGAGATACCCACATGAAAGTTCTCGGATTTTCGGACAGCAAGTCGAATTGACTTGCTCTTTCAAACACGAAAATTCTTTTTCCGATATGGTCGGGCAGCTCCTCTCTGAACACCTTTGACATAGAGAGTGACGGTACGTAAGGATCGGCGTGTGCGATCTCAACATACGAAGCAAGATCCTCGTAGGTGATGTTTTCCTTGCTTGCCAAGGGGTTATCACGGCTCATAATCAATACGTAGGAAAATTCTGCAACCATCTCATAGGAAAGTCCCTTTTCCTCCAGCATCGATTTATAATACTTGTCGTAATTTTCGGCGTAACGAATGATTCCGAGCTTGTATTCATTTGCAAGCAACTTGTTGATGGTTTTCTTGGAATTGGTTTCCTTGTAGTATATTTCCACGTCCGCATCGCCAATCGACTTTGAAAATTCCGCAAATGCCGCGGATATGTAGCACGCACGAGGAACCGAAATAGAAAACTTGCGTTTTTTATGCGATCCATCACGGTAGGATTGCTCAATTTTATCGATTCGATGAAGAATATCGCGCGCATAGTCCATAAACTCCTCGCCATCCGGCGTGAGCACCATGCCCTTTGCGCTGCGCTGGAATATGGTAATGCCAAGATCTGCTTCAAGCTCTTTGATGGAACGGCTGATGTTGGGCTGTGCGATCATGAGTGTTTCCGCTGCTTTATTCAGGGATCCCTGCCTTGCAACCTCAACGGCATACTTCATATGCAGTATATTCATCCTTCATTCCCTCCTTGCCGTTTCCGTAATGCTAGTACATTTATCTCATTATAGCACAAAATCTTGAATAAATCAAGTTTTTTTGAGCGATTTACGCATTTGATGCATGTTTTTTTCGTAAAAAATCCCCTTAGTGCGATCTCGAAAGCATTTGGCTATTTCGAGGATCTGCGCTAAGGGGATCATATCATATTTTTATGTAAGACTTATTCGTTCTTTGTAACAATGGTATCAACCTTGCCGTCGCCATCGGTATCCACACCGATCACGTCAACTGTGCCATCGCCGTCCACGTCAATGCCCACAGCATCCGCCTTGCCGTCACCGTCGGTATCCACTACGAAAGCGTCAGCAACACCGTTGCCATCCACGTCAAGTGTAACCGCTACGGTGGGGTTCTTGTCAGCCTTCTTGATGCCGATCAAGCCAACAATCAGGATCACTACTGCCAGCAGCGCGGTCAGCGCACCTACGACGATGAGCGAAATGCCGATGAAATTATTGAGTGCAGAAACCAGCAGACCGCAGATCAGCAGCACGAGGATCAGCACGCCAAAGATCATCTTGACAAGCTCTGCCTTGAGCTGCATAAACTTACTCTCTGCCTTGATAATGCGGATGATGGGCAGAATGATCAGGTACAGCGCGATCAGACCGCAAATCACCCAACGAATGATGGACATAATCAATCCAACCAACTTGGGAACGGTAACACCCGTGATACCGATGGCGATCAGCGCAGTAATAACACCGTAGATTGCCAATGCTACACCGACAACCATGGTCACAATCGAGAAGATCAGGTCAATCTTTCCCTTTTTCTGCTTGATGGATGCAATGCCGCCAATCAGGTTGGGAATGGTGGTCAGCATCAAGGAAATACCGATCAGCGCGAATGCCACACTGAGTACGGTGTCAAAGATTTGCGGAAACTCCAGTACCAATGCGCCTGCACCGATCAAAAGTCCTGCAAACAACAGGTTAATAATAACCGAAACAATCACGTTTGAGATAACGTTTTTTTTGTTCATTGTAAAACTCCTTATTTGAATATTGAATAACTAATCAATGAGATTTTCTACGCGTACGTATACGATATCCTCGGGATCAATATCGCTTGATTTGACTTTGATGATGCCAAACACGAGGATAAATATTGCACCAAGCAAGGCAATCAGCATATGCGTCCATATCTGTACAGTGTAGCTGCTACTCATAATGCGGTTTATAGTTTGGGCATCAAGTATATTTGTATTGAAAAACAATGGGCTCAAAATTGCTCTTACGCAGTATGATATTGCGAAAACGAGTATTAACACAGCGGTAACCGGCTTGATCAGCTCTGCCTTGCACTGCAAACGCTTATTTGCAGAGCGCGATACACTCACGATGAACATCACCAATAAGAATACCGCAACAATGCTCGCAAGAATACTGCAAATCGTCATGATCACACGTTCATTATTCGAAAACTTCTCGTATTTTTCAAAATACATCGGATCTCTTTCTGCATAGTAATGTATCGTACCGGTCGAACTATCGATATAACCTTGGGTGGTTATCTTTAAAGGATATTTATTCTCCAAATACGTAAGGTAAAAATCTCCCACTATGCAATAGATCCAAGTCAGCAAGGATATAGCAAAGTATACCCATCCGGCAATCAGCGACATTGAACTTGTGCGCTTCAGCAGAGGTTTGTTCTCTTTCTTCGCATAAGACAGCAACATCATGGTCGGAATCAGCATGGCAAGGATCAAAACCGTATTTTGCGGTATATAGCCGTCTACTACATGTACGTGCACAGTTCCTGCATATAAGGGAGACCCATTATCGAATAGTTTCATGCCATTCAATATTTCCTGTATAAATGACGAGAAGCTCGGATTGAATATAAGTACAAGGAGATATGCTAAAATCAGGATAAACGATATCATTGAACACTTTTTAATGATTTTTCCATTCATGAAAGGAGTCTCCTATAGTTTTTAACGAGATTAAATATCCTCCGCGCGTACGCCTGCGGGGAGAGGGATATCATCAAAAGCGGACGGGTTCTGCTCTGCTTGCAGCTCGGGCTGCGCTTGTACGAGTTGTTCTGTTGCTTGCTTTTTGATAATCAAGCCAAAGACAAGCACGAATACTGCCAAGGCAATGGCGAGCAGCATCTCAAGAGCAAAGGAACTGTACATATAAATTCTTAAATACGCAATATATGCATTTAAGTCCATGATGCCCGATTCAACGTTGTTCATCAGTATTCTTCCGAGAATC
>JAZOLE010000099.1:0-3630 GCA_045652835.1 Eubacteriales bacterium
TACAGGTATAATACAAGTATAAAGAACTCGGAAATCGGCTAAGAAAGGAAACCAGCTTATGAATCTCGTTCCACGTTTTTCATTCAAATACGGCGGCAAGCCCTTCGATCTTTCCATGGCGACCGTGACCCCGTCGGATTACGGCTATCTCTACGAGCTATCCGTCGGGCTGTGCGTGGAGCTGCACGTGCAGCATTACCCCAAATATCACGCGATCAAGTGGCTTTTGTACTTTGAGCACAAGGGAGAGTGCGACTCGGATATCATCAGCGATATTCTGGATTGCGACGCATCCTGGTGCTTTGCAAACGGCTCGGGAAAAACGCCTCCGCTCGCGCTTTACGATACCGAGGGCAACGCAGGCTATGAGGCATACCTGCACGCCGACCGCGTTGCCGAGGAGTGCAAGGTGCACAAGACCAACATGCCCTTTGGCACATCGCGCTCCTTTGCTCCGCTGGGCGGCAGATCCGCCAGCGGTCAGATGCCCTTTTTTGAGTTTTACACCAAGGATCACGGCTTGTTTGCCGCAATCGGTTGGTCGGGTCAGTGGCGCGCCACCTTTTCGCATGAGCAGGGCGACTCGCTGCATATCAAATCGGGATTGGAGTACACCCGCTTCAGGCTGCACCCCGGTGAGCGCATCCGTACCTCCTCTATTCTGTTCATGGAGTACAAGGGTAGCCGCGTGCAGGGCAGCAATCTCTTCCGCCGCCTGATCAAGCACGAGCTTTGCCCCTTCCCTGCCGAAAATTTCCCCTTTGCGCTGGAGGGCATGGGGCTGACTACCGAAAGACACCTGTACCACTTGGAGAAATTCCGCAATCACGGCGTGCGTGCCGACTATTACTGGATCGACGCAGGCTGGTACGGCAAGGGCGGCACGCCCGGTGCGGCTGATTGGTACAAGCAGGTGGGCAACTGGCAGGTGCGCCCCGACGAACACCCCGACGGACTTTTGGACGTTGTACGCTCTGTGCACGACTCGGGCATGAAATTCTTGCTGTGGATCGAGCCGGAACGCGCATATCCCGGCACAGACCTTGCCCTAGAGCACCCCGATTGGCTGCATCCCTTAGATGATTTTTACTTACTGCTGCGTCTTGACAAGGACGAGGTGCGTGAGCATTTGTTTCGCATGATCTGCTCCTTTATCGACGCCTTGGATATCAAGTGCTACAGACAGGACTTCAACATGGAGCCGCTGCAATCCTGGCGCACCACCGATGAGCTGGACCGCGCGGGCATTTGCGAGATCAAGCATATCATGAACCTGTACCGCCTGTGGGACGACCTGCGTGCCAAGTATCCCGATCTGGTGATCGACAACTGCGCCTCGGGCGGCAGACGCATTGACATTGAGAGCCTGCAGCGCACCATTCCGATCTGGCGCACCGACGCTTACTGCGAGCCGGATTGCGACCCCGATGCCATTCAAACGCAGATGTTTGGCTATAACCGCCTCGTCCCCTGCTCGGGCGGCGTGTGCAAGCGGATGGGTGACACCTACGCCACGCGCAGCTCTTACGCCCCTGCGTACGTGGGTAGCTGGTGGTGGACAGACCGCCAAGATCGCCCCGAGCCCACCGAGGAAAACTTTGCATGGATGGCAGAGCGATGCAACGAATACCGCGCCCTGCGCCCCTACTTCTCCTGCGATTTTTATCCGCTGGATAACTGCGGCTGGTCATATGAGCATGGCGGCTGGGCAGCCTACCGCTATGACCGCCCCGAAGAGAGTGACGGCATTGTCATGGCGTTCCGCCGCGCAGGCTCTAACTGCACCACCGCGCAATACGCTCTTGAAGGTCTTGCACCCGACAAAACCTACACCGTCACCGACATTGACACCAAGGAAACCGTGGAGATCCCGGGCAAAATCCTTGCCGAGCAAGGCCTGACCGTGACCATTCCCGAAAGATATCAGAGTAAGATTTTGGTCTATCGGGCAAAATAAAAAGCGGAGTTTCCCGCTACAAAAGAGATCCGCCGATTTTTCGGCGGATCTCTTATTATATTGTTGAAATAGCCCTTTTATCCGATACGCTCCACGATCTCAAACCCGTCGTCGGTTTCCTTGACCGTAAACAGGCGCGGACGCTCATGCGGAGGCACGTTGGTGCTGTGCAGGATCAGATACGTCTGCCCGTCAAAGCCGTCAAAGATCATGCCGTGGCCTCCGTCCTCGTCGTAAATGTACGTATCGGCATGACGCCAAGGACCGAGGATGCTGCCGCTGTCACTGATGGCAAGCGCTTGCACGTACCAATACTGCGGTCCTGCGTGAAATCCCGACCACAGCATATACAGCTTGCCGTTCTTTCCCTTGCGGAAAAACGGCCCGTCGGTTACAAAATTGCGCGCGTTGACGTCTATCAAGGAATACGCCCAATCCGCGTCTCCCGCACGCAGAATGACCTGCGACTCACCAGCCGGTGCGGACAAATCACGCGTCAAGGGCATAGCATCGATGGTGCCGTCACCGATCTGCGACCACTCATGACAAAAGGCTGTCCAGGGTGTGCCCTGCTCGTCCACGTAAAAGGTCGCGTCAAGGCATGCCCAGCCCTCGGGCGTGATGGGTCCCTCGGTAAAAGGCAGGAACGGCCCCATGGGGCTGTCGCTCTTCAAGATCTGCGAGCAGCGCAGGCGCGTTTCACTGCGGAAGCTGGCGAACATGTAATACGCATCGCCGTATCGATACACCTCGGGGGCAAAAAAGTCGCGATCCGACCAAAAATCCGCAGGACGGGTAAAGCACTCGTGCGGCTCACTCCACTCCACAAGATCGGTCGAGGTATACACGTCCAAGCCCTGCCAAGGAATGACCTTGGTGGTCGCGCCGCGGCGCGTGCCGTACAGATAATAAACGCCGTTCTCGGCAAAAACAAAGGGGTCACGCAAATGAATGTCACAAAGCTTCATAAGAGGTCTCCTTTCGCACGCAAATGTTTTTCCGGTTTCATTATAGCACAAAAGCAGACATGATGCAAGGTTTTTTTCACAGTACGGGAATTTCGCCTTTGGCGAATGCGAATCCGGAAAGAACAATATCCGTAGGGGAGATTCACGAATCTCCCGAAAAACGCAGTACGGGAATTTCGCCTTTGGCGAGAATATCCACGCCCTGCGTCTGGAGAATGTCTTGCTACGCAAGCCGCTCTCCGATAACACGCCGTCGCATAGTCGTCGTCTATCGCCTCGATACACTCGGCTCTGCCGACTCCTTGCTTTGGGCTTTCCTCGGCTAAAACAATACTCAATTGTTTTAGCCTCGTAACTTCGGGCGGGATATGCGAACCGGGGTAGTGCGCTTTGCGCAAATAGAAGATGTACGGGAATTTCGCCTGCGGCGAATATTCGCACGCACTCCGCCTGGAAAATGCCTCGCTGCGCGAGTCGCTTTCCGATCTTCGAGCGGCGAATGCGAACCCAGCGAGGCGAGCCTGCGGCTCGACTCGCCGGGTGAGATTCCTCGTATGGGGCAGCAAAAAAAGAACAGGAGCACTTTTGTGCTATCAAAATGAAAATACGGGAATCTCGCCTTTGGCGAGAATATCCACGCCCTGCGTCTGGAGAATGTCTTGCTACGCAAGCCGCTCTCCGACCTTCGGGCGGGATATGCGAACC
>JAZOLE010000100.1:0-9618 GCA_045652835.1 Eubacteriales bacterium
GTACGCCTTCAAATATGTGTCGAGTTTGCCATATTCTTGTATGCTGTTTGCGGCTGAGACTATCTTGAGTGCATCTTCTGTTTCAGCCATGTGGTCTATACCAAACAGAAAATCTGTACTTACATCAAATATTGTTGCTAATGGAACGATCTGCGAAATGTCCGGCATTCCGGAATCGTTTTCCCATTTTGAAATTGCTTGATACGTAACCCCTAATCGTTCGGCAAGTTCTTCTTGTGTAAACCCTCGTCCTTTGCGTAGATTCTTTATAATTTGCCCCATGGTCTTTGCCATAATCGCGCCTCCGTTAATAGTTTATATCGGTACCGTGATTTTATTATATCACGCACTTTATGATTGCTGAAGCGACTAAAAAATGAATGCGCTCAACTTTGCGTTGAGTTCATTATATCATATACTTATGAATAAATCTTCCTTTTTGATAAAAACCGCCGAGAGCGACCATACGGTTACTCTCGGCGGCGTTGTTAATGTAACGATTATGAAATTCTATCTAAGTCAGTATAAGCTTAAATGTCCCGTTAACTCATCAGCAATGTCACAAGGCAAAGGCTCTAATGCCAAACAAGTTTTTGTCGGTATTCCGTGGAATTCTGTCAACCCTGCATCTGTTATTATTGCTGTTAAAAAACCCCTTTCGGTTGCAACTCTTGCTATTTCCAACAGCTCGGCTTCTGAGTCAACATATACACACACTTTAGCACAACCATATTGAAACCATTCAGAAAGAGGAGTGTTAGTTTGCTTATTATCTTTCAAAACCATTCCGTCCGAGGATTCTTCAAAATCGTGCAAGCGATTTTCTTTTTTTAACGCCATCAAAACAGCTTCGACGCATGCGTGTCCAGCTTGTGCTGCGATCTTTCCTTTTCGCATTTTCAAGTCTCTGCGCATCACGATCATCATTTTTGACTTGTACATTATTTTGCTCTCCGCTTTGTAAAATATATAATATTCAAATCATCAGCATGGAATCGTGCTCACAGAGCGTGCCGTTCTTGTAAAGCAGCGTCTTTGCCTCGTATTTACCAAATTCCAACTCCAGCGCCGTGCCCATAACCGTACAGGTGCACTTGCGCGCGCTGTCAAGGTTATTGAACAGACGCACCATGTAAACGTCGCCGTCCATCTTGCGGAAGCAGGAAAGCGTGACGTCGTTGTCGGACAGCACAACGGGAGAATTCTTGAGATAAGTACCGTTGCCGTGCGGATATACGTTGACGGTATACAGCTTCTGGCTGAACTCGGTTGCCAGACGTTCCAGATCCTTTTGCTCGCAAATCACTACGCGGAACGAGAACTCGTGCACGCCAAGGTCGATGTAGTCGTAATATCTCTCGTCGGGCAGAATGGGCAGATCGCCTGCGGGATGTGCGCAGTAGACCGAACCGTTGAGCAGCGTCAGATACAGATTGCCGTTCTCCACAGAGCAGCCGTACGAGCCGCTCTTGAGCACTGCCAGCATCTTGTCGCCGTTTTCCACAGCCACAAAGCGCTGCGAGCACTGCTCCAGATCGGTGCAATACTCCTGCGTACCGAACGCGGTCTGACCGATGAACTTGCCTACCTCAGCAAGCGGGATCTCCAGCTTCAGACCCTTGCCTGCGTCGTTCCAGGATACGTTGACCTTGACGTCCACGTAAGGCAGATCGTTGTACAACGTATACCCGATGCGCACGTCGGATTTCCCCGTCGTATATTCGCTCTCCAGTCTCGTCAGCACGTTGCCACGCTCAATGACGCGCAAGGAGGTCTTGCAGTCAAGCTTCGTAAGATCGTTTGAAAGCGTCTTGAGCCACCAGCCCCAAGGGTCTGCATTGTCGCTGTAGGAAACGGGCAGAATAGCACCCTTGCCCAGATACTGCTTGCCGTTCATGGCAAGACCCGACATGCCGCCGCACGTTTCGCAGAAATCGGCACGTACAACGCCGCCGAGGTCAAACGAGGACTGCGGCGTTTTGTCCACGGGTACACGATCGACCTTCTCGATCTTGACGTCAAAGCGAGAGAGCGACATGGGCGCAAGCTTTGCGCGCACGGTGATGCGCTTTCTTCTGTCCATATTGATAGTGGAGCTTTCCTTGGTCAGCTGCGAGACGCAAACGCCGTGCTCGTCGCGCACCTCAAGCGCATACATCTTGGGATCTCTTGCATCCATGGCATCCATGATCAGCATTTCCAGGTCGAACACGCCGTCGATCTCGTAAGGATGCGGGTTGAACACCGCAAATGGGAATTCCCCGCCCTTACCGCGCTCCCAGCCCTCGTACAGCTTGAAGAACGCGCGGGAGAACTGCTCGTCCAAAATTTCCAAAGCATAATCAGCCTTGCGCAAAGAGGACACGTTGCCCTCCAGAATGCTCGTGCCAGCAAGCACGTCGTGGAACTGCACCATGGCAAGAATGCGCTGTGCCTCGTCCATGGCAGCCTTATCGTATTCAAAATCGGTCTCCAGCGCCGCACGTGCGCAGATCTTCTCTGTCATGAGCAGCTTGTCCTCAAGCTCCGCATATCTGCGCTTGAGCGTGCTGACCGAGGAATAACACTTGACAAAGCAGGGCTGCAGCGCGCCGTCCACGCTTGCCGTGGGCGTTGCTGCGGCAAAGAATTGCTCGGGGGTGGAATGCATGATCTGCACACCGTTGCCAAGCTCCTCCTTGATCATCTCGCCAACCTCGCGCAAGTCCTTGCGCGGAGGTCCGCCGCCATGGTTGCCGATTCCCCACAGCGCAAATGCCACGTCCTCGTCCTGCCAAGGACGCATCTTTCTCTTAATGGCGTTGACCGCATTGCCCATCTCGGAACAATAAATGGTATCGTCCTCAAATCTTGCCGCCTTGACCGAGCTGCCGTCCAAGCCCTTCCACTCAAAAAACATGTGCGGCAGGTTCATCATGGGAACGAGCGGACGGCAGAAGATATAGCTGTCGTAGCCCGTCTTATTGAGAATCTGCACAAGCCCCTGCGTATGACCGAAGGAGTCAAAGTTGACCGCCGTGGTAGGACGCACGCCAAACTTTTCTGTAAAATAGGTCAAGCCCGTTTCCTTCTGGCGCACAAAGCCCTCACCGCTCGGTACGTTACAGTCGGGCTGGATGTACCAGCCGCCCATAATATGCCACTTGCCTGCCGCTACCAATTCCTTGATGCGAGCAAACAGCGCGGGATCGTATCTTTCGATCCACTCGTAAAGCAGTGCTTCGTTATGGCAGAAGATATAATCGTATTCATCCGCCAGCTCGGCAGCCGAATAAAAGGTTGCAAGCGCGGCGGCAGCGCCCTCGTTCCAGTCCCATTGCCAAACGGGATCAAGGTGCGCATTACAGATCAGGTGCAGTTGTTTCATGTGAGCTCTCCTTTTCGGATCTGATTTTTGTCACCTTTATTATAGCAAAAGCCCCGCCGCTTGTCAACGGCAGGGTGATGATTATTTTTCCTTTTTTTGCAGCCTGTGCTCCGCGTTGGCAGCCATACGGTTGTTGAACTCGGAGAAGGCATGCATTTCCTCTGGGGTAAAACCGGCAAAAACACCACGCAGATATTGCTCGGCAGCACCAAGCAGATCGGGCATCATGCAAAGCGCGGTATCGGTCAGGCAAAGATGCACCACGCGTCTGTCCTGCGCATTGCGCGAGCGCACCAGAAGATCTCTGCGCATCAGATGCTCCACCGCCTTGGAAATATTCGCCTTTGCCATACGGCTGTACTTGATGATGTCTGTCGCGGTATTCTGCTCTGGATTATTATATAAAAACAGCAGCACCGTCATCTCGGTACCCGTCAGATGGTATTCCTTGCATACGGGCGCAACACATTCACGCAAATACTGATCCATCGTGTACATTTTACCAAGCCATTCGGAATAAAGCATATCGTCTCCTTTAGTTTCTTCGCGAACTATCTGCCTATATTATATGGCATTTTTGCACCTTTGTCAAGTACGTGCTTGCGTTTTCTCACTTTCTGCGAATTGACAAAGCATACGGGAATAGGTTATAATGAAAACAGATATTATAACGGAAAGGATGAACGCCTTATGAAATGGAATCCGCGCACTCCCCTTCTTCTCGTTTTAACACTTTGCCTGCTGCTTCCCATTGCAGCCTGCACGGTGCAGCCTGACGGCGGACTTGATGACGGCTCGACACAAGCAACCGACGCGCCTATCCAAACCGAGGGCACGCAAGCCCCAAACACCGACGCAGAAACCGAAACGGAGCAGACCCCCGGACTTGACATGACCGACAAGACCGACCTTGTCAGCATTTGCTACTCGGTATGGTTTGACGGCATTCTGGGTTCGGGTACAGAACCTGTGACCGATTTCAACAACATCACCGAGGTGCTGGAGGGCAAGCGCGATTGGGGTCCCATGCACGCCTTCCACTACTGGGCAAAGCCCGCGCAGGGCTATTACCGCTCGACCGACATGCGGGCTGCAAAAAACAACCTGATCCTCTTGGGCGAGGCAAACGTGGACTTTATCATTCTCGACTACACCAACGCAAACGACGGCTATATTTCCAACACCGCCATGGGCAAGGTTTGGATGTTTGACCCGCTGGATACGCTTTGCAAGGCAACGCTTGAGCTGCGTGCCGAGGGATATCGCACGCCCTATATCGTGGCTTGGTGCGGCGCGTCCGAGGGCCCGATGATCAAGGCGCTTTACGACCGTTATTACACCGAAAATAACCCTTACGCCGATTGCTTTGTCTACTGGGAGGGCAAGCCCTTCATGATCTACACGCAAAGCACGGACACCTTCCCCTGCTCCGATCTCTTTACCGTGCGCCACATGTGGGGCTTGACCAATGAGAAATGCTGGAGATTTTTGAACATCAAAAACAGAGGCACAGCCTACGAAAAGGGCGGCGTGGCTGAGCAGCTTTCGGTTGCGGTCGCCTCGCAGGAAACGTATATGTCCATGCCCACCGCACACGGCAGAAACGGCGGCAAATTCTTCTACGATCAATGGAAGGAGGCGTTCCGCGTGCATCCCAAGGTGGTCACGCTTACATGGTGGAACGAATGGACAGCGCAGCGCTTTATCGTGGACGGACAGACCGCGTTCGTTGACAACTACAATCAGGAATACAGCCGCGACATTGAGCCTATGGAGGGCGGTCACGGTGACCTGTATTATCAGTGGATGAAGCAATACATTGCCGCCTACAAGGCAGGCGAGAGCTGCCCCAAGCTTGTTGAGGATTGACGATGAAAAAAACAAACTTATTTGCTTTACTGATCTGCAGCCTGATGCTGCTTGCCCCCCTGACCGCGTTTGCCGAAACGCCTCCACCCGAGGGCGAGGGCTTGATCATCACCGAGATCTGCTACAACCCCGCTTGGGTGGAGGGTGACGAGCAGATCGAGAACAACGCAGACGTATTCCCCTACACCGAGATATACAACCCCACAAACAGAACCGTCTCGCTGGCAGAGCTGACGCTTTGCTACCGCTCGGACGATAACGTCAGGGCAGAATCCGGCGCGCTGATCTGCGCAGGTGACACGCCTGCGCTTGCCCCCGGTGAGATTGCCGTGATCGTGCACTACTCAAAGAACTGGGAAACGCTCGGACTTGACACCACCGCAGAATCCGCCACCGCCGTTTACGAGGCATTTACGGATCTGCACGGCATTGCCAACGTACTCGACAAAAACCATTTCTTGATAGTCACCAACAAGGATTTCAAGCTTGACAAGGAATCCACTCACGCCACCATGGAGCTGTATTGCGGCGGCTACGTGCAATCGGTTACCTACGATGCGGTATATTACAACCGCAACAACCGCGCCGTAGTATTCGGTGCTGACGGCAGTTGCATGGGATCAGCACTCCCCAAGCCCGGCAGCGTATATGACAACCAGATCCCCAAAAACCCCGATCTGGTACCCAACACCGTTACCATTCCGATCAAGGCAGTGGAATACAACATTTGCGCCTCGGGTATCCCCAACGATTACGAGGACATTCCCTTTATTGCAGACAGACAGGACGAGGCGTTTGCCTTGATCGAGGCAGAGGCTCCCGACCTGATCGTGCTGTGCGAGGTCAACTTTGCATGGCAAGAGTACATTCAAGCCTTTTGCGAGAAAAACGGCTACACCGCTTACGGCTACTCAAGCGCAGGCAGAGATTTCAGCGGCACGCAAAATAAGCAAAAATGGGACCTGACCTCTCTGATCCTTTGGAAGACCGACCGCTTTGAGGCTTTGGAGACCAACCGATTCTGGTGCTCCTCTACCCCCGACAAAAAGGGCTCTAACAAATGGGACGGCGGCTTGACGGGCGACATGGCGCGCTGCATCAATTACGCCGTGCTCAAGGACAAGGCAAGCGGCGTGGAATTCTTGTTCATGGGCGCACATCTCGACGCCAAAAGCGAAGAGGTCCGCGCGCTGTCCGCGCAGCTGATCTATGACCGTGCGCACAACATCGCAGGCGATCGCCCCATGATCATGCTGGGTGACTGGAACGCCAATCAGACGCACGATTCCTACGACATTCTGACCTCGGGTGACCTTGCCGATGCGCGCTACCGCACCGCAAGCACCGATATTCACGGCACGTTCAACAAGTGGGGCGAATACTCGGCAGACTTTCAGACACGCTTGCCCATCGACCATTGCTTTATTACCAAGGATAAGATCTGGGTAGACTGCTACAAGCAGGTGGGCGGCCCCGCAATTGAGAACGTTCCCCACCCCTCCGACCATAACATGACCGTATTCTCGCTGCTGGTGACCACAGGCGAGCCTCTGCCCCAGACCACCGAGGCAGAGACCGAGCAGCCGACCGCACAAGCCAAGGGCGGATGCAAGGCAATCGCACTCCCCTGCACCCTTGCATGGATTGCACTCGCAGCAATGACACTCCAGAAAAAGCATTACTGAAAATAACAAAGAGCCGTGCGCATGCACGGCTCTTTCCTGTATTCATTTGTGCGGTGTTTTATGCACGGGCTTTTTCTTTTTTCTGACCGAAAAGCCGAAATCCCCGATCTTTTTGCCCAGCGCGAAATATTCGCCGTGCGCAAAGGCGGCAAGGTTGGCTTTGTCAAGACGCAGCTTGCCATTCTGGTCGATCAAATCCTCCTCTACGTCCACAGCCACCACGTCGGCAAGGAACATATGGTGCGAGCCAAGCTCAATGACGTCGGTCACGCGGCACTCAAGGCTCAAGGGGCTTTGCGCCACCAAGGGACACGCCACCTCGCTTGCTTGCTCCTTGACAAGACCGAACTTTGCAAATTTATCCACCTTGGCACCGGTCAGCATGCCGCAGCCGTCAAGTGCCTTGATCATATCCGCACTTGTCAGGTTGATCACGAATTCTCCGCTCTCTTTGATCATTTTATAAGAATGACGTCCCGGACGCACCGAGATATAGGTCTTGGGCGGCACGGTATTGATAATGCCCGTCCATGCCACGGCAAGCGCATTGGAGTGCTCCATATCGCCACATGTCACAAGCGCAGGAGGGGCGGGTGCGAGCAGCGCACCGCCGCGCCATTTGATTTTCGCCATAAAATTTCCTCAATTTCCAAGTATTTTCTTGATTATATCACGCAATTGTCACTCTGTCAAGAAAAATTCTCTTGACAAACGCACCATTTTTCTGTATAATAGACTATATATGGAAATGTTTCATTTGTAACACATAACACGAATATATTTGGGCGGATGATCTCCGCCAAAGAAAGGATGCATTATGTTAGTACGTAAAAAGACACCCCGTATCTATACTCCCGCCAAGGACGTTCGTGACCTGACACACGTGCTCAAATCCCACGGAGCAAAGGTTGCTTTCCGCTATTACAGAGGCAAGCAGCTGCTCGCCATGTCCTATAGCGAATTTGCAGACCTGATCGTTGACCTGGCAGCAGGCTTTGACGCAATCGGCCTTGCAGGCAAGAGAGTTGCCGTGATCGGTGAATCCTGCCCGCAGTGGATCGCTACCTACCTTGCTACCATTGCAGCAGGCGGCGTTGCTATCCCCATGGACAAAGAGGTTGCCGTTTCCGAGTTGGAGGGCTTTATGACCTTTGCAGAGGCGGATGCAGTTGTCTACACCTCCTGCATGAACGAGAAGTTCAAGGAAACCGTTGAAACGCACCCCACCGTGCAGTACTTCATCCCCATCAGCACCGAAAAGCTTTCCTACCTGCATCACCCCAAGGTAAAAGAATTTGACGAAATCGTCGCTCTGGGTCAAAAGCACATTCATGACGATCACTATGCACTCAAGACCCCCAAGGACCTGCGCCGCATGGCAGTTATGCTGTTCACCTCGGGTACAACGGGCTCTTCCAAGTGCGTTATGCTGTGCGAACAGAACGTAATTTCCGCAGCCAACGCTGCTTGCTCTGCCGTTGACTTCTGCAAGGAGGACACCATTGTTTCCGTCCTTCCCATTCACCACACCTACGAGCTGTGCATTGACATTGCCGCACTGATCTACGGTATGGAGATCTGTGTCAACGATAGCCTTAAGCACGTTATGCGTAACTTCGAGCAGTTCAAGCCCACGGGTCTTCCCCTGGTTCCCCTGTTCGTTAACACCATGGATAAGCGTATTTGGGAAACCGCACGCAAGAAGGGCAAGGATAAGGTGCTCAAGGGCGCGATCAAGGTATCCGGTGCAGCAAGAAAGGTTGGTATTAACATGGGTACCGGTCTTTTCAAGGACGTTACCGGCGCATTTGGCGGCAGACTTGTTAAGATCATTTCGGGCGGTGCACCGCTCAACACCTCGGTTGTGGCAGACTTTGATGCCTTCGGCATTCAGATCTGCGAGGGCTATGGCATTACCGAGTGCTCTCCTCTGGTTGCCGTTAACCCCTACTACGCACCCAAGCTCGGCTCTGTAGGCCCTGCTGTAGAGTGCTGCCGCGTACGCATTGAGGCAGACCACATTGACGATCAGGGTCGCACCATCGGTGAGATTCAGGTCAAGGGCGATAACGTCATGCTGGGCTACTACAAGAACGAGGAAGAAACCGCTAAGGCATTCACCAGAGACGGTTGGTTCCGCACGGGCGACCTTGGCTATATGGACGAGGATAA
The DNA here is from genome assembly GCA_045652835.1 of Eubacteriales bacterium. Lineage (GTDB taxonomy): Bacteria > Bacillota > Clostridia > Oscillospirales > CAG-272 > SVQP01. The sequence goes on from JAZOLE010000100.1 coordinate 9,094, forward strand.
GTACATCTTCATCACGGGCAGAAAGAAGTCCGTTATCGTTCTGGGGACCGGTAAGTACGTATTCCCCGAGGAGATGGAAGAGTATCTGGAGATCATCGACACCATCGCAGAGGACGTGGACATCGGCAGAGGTTCCGACGAGGGCGTTAAGCTGACCGCTGTGATCTACCCCAACTTCGACAAGTTCGACAAGGGCACCTCGATCGATCAGGTACAGTCCACCATTTCGAACCAGATCAAGGACCTCAACAAGAAGCTGGTTGCTTACAAGCAGATCCGCATCATCGAGTTCCGCAGCACCGAGTTTGAAAAGACCACCTCCAGAAAGATCAAGAGACATTTGGTTAAGTAAAACGCTACGGGGCAGTCCACACGGACTGCCCCGATTTTTTAATCGTTATCGTAAACCAAAAAAGCAAACACAATACTGATACCCAGCAAAACACAGCTTGCAAGGACCGCGTACGAACCTAACAGCGGGACCACGAAATTGCCCAATGCCGCACCGCAGGTAAACGCAAGCTA
>JAZOLE010000101.1:0-12890 GCA_045652835.1 Eubacteriales bacterium
GAATGATACCGCCTTCGAGTCTGACGAACGCTGCCGCGAAATCGTCAACACCGAACAGATCAGCATACTCGGGATGACCGGGATAGGTTGCAGGGTCCTTACCGAAGAAATCGCTCTTATAGCCGGTTACGGTCAGAGGCTTGGGATAGCCGACTGCATTGAGCACCATATCCAAAGAATAACAACCGATATCAGCCAAAGCACCCAGGCCTGCGGTCTTATCCTCGATAAATGTGGTACCGAAGGGGGTAGGAATACCTCTGCGTCTGCCGCCGCCGGTCTGGATGTAGTAAACCTTACCAAGCTCACCGCTCTCCACGATCTTCTTGATCATCTGCATATTGGCATCAAGTCTGGGCTGGAAGCCGATGGAAAGGATCTTGCCGCTTTCCTTCTCAGCCTTCATAACCTCAACAGCCTCATCAAGCGTTACGGTAAAGGGCTTTTCGAGCATGACGTGAACGCCCTTTTGCAGCGCATAAATAGCGGGTTCTGCATGCTGACGGTTGTATGTGCAGATAGATACAGCGTCCAACTGCAGGCTCTCGTCGTCCAACATTTCCTTGTGAGAAGCATAATCGGTCTTGACACCCTCAACGCCGCCGTCCTTGAAGAACTTTGCAGCCTTGCCGGGGATCAGGTCACAGCCTGCCACGATTTCAACATCAGGCATTCTCTTATAAGAATCCAGGTGCGCGCCTGCGATCCATCCGCAACCGATGATACCGATTCTCAGTTTTCTGTCGGTGTCGATCGCAACATCATTTTGTTGGTTTTTGTAATCCAATTTAGCATCCATTTTTTCTGCCATGATAATATCCTCCGCTAAAATAGTTTTTTATTGATGTGCACCGTCAATAGCCTAACGTGCGCAAATAGTTTCTGCTCTTTTCAATGCTTTCCATAGGGGTAAGACCCATAGAAGGAGAATCCTGTTCCACAACCACCCACACAGCTCCTGCCGCTTCGGAAGCTGCAAGAATGCCGGGGAAATCCTGACGGCCAAAGCCAACGGGACGGAATTCAAATGCCTGTACGGCACTTTCCTTCTTTTCGGACTCTATGCCAATCAGCTCATACATATTCTCGGATTTGCCGCCGACAAAATCCTTCAGATGCACTACGGGAGAGCGGCCGCTGTACTTGGTGATATAGCCCGCGGGGTCCTCACCGCCGACGTTGACCCAGCAGGTATCCAGCTCTGTCTGCAGGTATTCTGCGGGGACGTTCTCATACAGCACATCCAGCGCGTACTTGCCGTCAATCTTGTCAAACTCAAAGTCATGATTATGATAAAGCATCTGCATACCCAAAGACTTTGCAACCTTGCCAAGTGCAAGTGCGTTCTCCACTACCTTGGCAAAGCCCTCGGTACCGGGGCGACACTCGGGGGTCAGATACGGAATGGCAACGAACTTGCATCCGATCTCGGCATACTGGCCAAGCACGCCCTCGGGATCGGCCAGCATATCGTAATAAGGCACGTGCGCAGAAATCGGAACAAGCTCCAGTTCCTCGCACATTTTCTTGATCTCGGCAGGCGCATACCCGTAAAGACCGGCAAACTCCACGCCGTCATAACCCATTTCTTTGATCTTTTTCAGCGTACCCGGAAAATCTGCCGCAGCATCATCTCTGACCGAATACACCTGAACCGCTACCGGTAAAGCCATAATATACCTCCATTGCAAGGGTTACTTCACCCCATTTTTCTTAATTATAAGACAAAAGGTGCGAACATTCAAGACATTCATAGGCTTTGATCGGACATTTCTTGCTGTATTGTGCAAAATATGGCGATTTGCATATAATCGCAAACCGCCATTTGTTTATTTTAGCTAAAAAATTGCGCGGTCACCGCCCAAAGCTCTCCCGCTTGCGCCCATGCGGCCGCAAGCTCACTTGTCGGCATAGGGTAACCTACGTTGGCAAGCTCAACCGTAACGGAGGGGATACCCAGCTCCAGCGTCATCCAGTCGTTGAGCGACGCATCCAGATGCGCATCATAAATAAACTTATACCCCGTATGCTCGCAAACCGCCTGCGCCAGCTCATACGTTTCCGTACGCACGCCACCCGTCATACCGCAATCCCAGTACACAACCTGCCCTGCGGTGTGGAACGCAAGCATACCCTCGATCTCGCCAAGAGATTGCACGTATGCACTGACCGCCTGCGTTTCGGGCTCAGAGGCTGCCTTGGGGCCTTTATAATTGCGGAAGCAAGGCAAAAGAATCCCTGTTTTGACATCGGACCAGTTGGAAAGCGCAAAATTCCGATTCAGATCCACGCCGTTTGCATTGGATTTCCAGTTATAGGCAAAGTAATCGTTGATGTTTTCCGCACTCGTCAATCCATCCTGCATATTATCAGCATAGATGCCCTCCAGCGTCTCTCTGACCGCAGGGGTCTGCACCGAATCAATTCCCTCCAATGCCAGCATGATACCGTCCGGATTGATCATGGGAAGCACGTAAAACGCAAATTGCTCAAACATATCCGCATACGCAAGGCCGTTGTAACTGCCCGTCTCATAATTGGACAGATAATACTCGATCTGCGTCATAACCAAAAGACTGCTCAGATATTCCCTACCGTGGATACCGCCCGTAATCATGATCTTTTTGGGTGCATTTGGATTTCCCACAACGCAAGCATAAATCTCTCTGCCATCCACGCTCTGTCCAATGCTCTGATAAGAAAAGTGCGCGCCATACTGCGCCGCCAGCGCTGCCAGGTCCTGCTGCAGTTCGGGATACGTGTAGCCCACCTCACGCGGAGAAACAATACTGCCTGCAGGCATCGGCGGCCAAGGTGTGGTGTTTGGTTCGGTTGTGGAGGGCTCGGTTTGGGTATTCGGTTCGGTTTTGGTCGGTTGGTCGGTCCCGACGTTCGCTTCAGGCATTGATTCACTCTGCGATTCGCTCTCGCAGACAGAATCGGTTTGTGCCTCGCTCTGCCCTTGCCCGGACGTTTCGGGATGCAGATTGGCTTCGGTCGAATTTTGGCAAGCGGTCAACAGCAGCGCAAGCATTAACACACTGCAAACAAGGTAACTCCACTTGCGCATCATTCAAAATCCTCCCGATATTCTAAAATATCCCCCGGTTGGCAATGCAACTCGCGGCATATCGCCTCCAGCGTAGAAAAGCGGATCGCGCTGACGCGTCCTGTTTTGAGCTTGGAGAGATTGACAGGCGAGATGCCCACGCGCTCTGCAAGCTCCCCGAGCTTGATTTTTCTGTCCGCCATAACGCGGTCAAGTCTGACAACGATACCCATGCCATTGCCTCCTTATCTTCATTTTATTATATTATAATACAAGCGCGATGCAAAGTCAATCGGATTTTAACGAAAAACATTAATTTTTCTCCGATACTCATGCATTTTTTGCTTGCGCTATTGATTTTGTCTTGGGAATATGCTATAATGCACACAGAACAACCATCCAAAAGGAGAGCGGATATGATTCTCGCCATTGATATCGGCAACACAAGCACGGTGATCGGAGGATTTACCAAGGACGAACTGCAATTTGTCTCCCGGCTGTCCACAAACCTACTCGGCACCTCAGACGAATACGCCATTCGCATTTCCGAGGCACTTACGCTGTACGGAATTGACAAGAGCAGTATTTGCGGCACGATCGTTTCTTCCGTCGTTCCGCCCTTGAACGAGGTAATCAAAAAAGCCATCCACTTTCTTTTCGGGCAAGAGCCGCTGATGATCGGCCCGGGTATCAAAAGCGGCATCAGCATCCGTTGCGACATTCCCTCCTCTGTAGGATCGGATCTGATCGCAACCGCAGTTGCCGCCCATTATCTCTATAAAGACTCTGCCTTGATCATTGACATGGGCACTGCTACCAAAATGTCCGTAGTAGATCGGCAAGGGGCCTTTATTGGCACCTCTATCCTGCCCGGTGTGCAAATGGGAATGAACGCGTTGGCCGAGCAAACTGCCCAGCTCCCCAAGATCAGTCTGGAAAAGCCCGGTAAGGTAATCGCCAAAAACACGGTGGATTGCATGAGATCCGGCATCCTGTATGGCAATGCAAGCATGATTGACGGTATGATTGACCGTATTTGCGATGAATTCGGAGCAGACCTCTGCATTCTGGCAACGGGCGGCATGGCATCCACTGTCATTCCTTTATGCCGCCATGACATCTTGATGGATAACAATCTCTTGCTCAAAGGCTTGTACATTCTGTACCAAAAGAATCACACATAAACCACAAAACGTATATTACTGCAGAGCAGTTATATAAATTTTTATGCGTTGTACCGCCACGCGCGGACGACAGCAAGGAGGATTTTTATGAAAGGAATCGGCAATTCCAAAAAACGAACGCTTCGACTGGCGCAAATCGCTTTGTTGATTGCACTTGTCGTGGTGCTTCAAACCATCGCAGGACTTTTAAGCTACGCAGCAATTTTGCCTGTCAACATCACCTTGACCTTGATTCCCATAGTTGTGGGAGCGGTGCTGTTTGGCCCCGGTGTGGGCGCAATTTTGGGTGTAGCATTCGGCCTGATTGCCATTATTCTGGCGGCAACAGGTATTGATGCCTTTACCCTCGCACTTTTACAAATGAACCCAATTGCAACGGTTGCCATTTGCCTGATCAAGGGTGCGGCAGCAGGGGCCGTGGCAGGTGCCATTGCCATCCCCTTCAAAAAGCGTACCCTGCTCTATCCCGCAGTCATTTGCGCGGCTGTAGCCGCACCGATTGTCAACACAGGGCTTTGTGTCGGCGGGCTTTTGATCTTCTTTTGGGATTACATTTCCGGCATGGCTGAACAAGCCGGGCAGTCGCTTTTGCTGTTCGTCATTATCGGCTTGGTGGGCATCAATTTTATCATTGAGTTTGTGGTAAACGTCGTGCTCGGTCCTGCCGTGGTGAGAATCATTGAGGCTGTGAAAAAGAGCAAGTTGGTATAATGGTATAAAAAATGAAAAGCCGCGGATGTCATTGCATAGTTAACGAAAAAACGATTGTTTCTTATGCTATTGTATGATAGTTGCCGCCCGGCGGACGACCGATGGTCGCCCCTACAGTTGCTTGGAATTTCGGAAAGCAAAATTCTAAGCTGACATCGTAGGGGCGACCATCGGTCGTCTGTTTGTATTTTGGGGTCATTGTAGGGGCGATCATTGATCGCCCGCCTTGTGATATCGTCGGTCACGCAAAACGTCCATCGGTAATAATAAAAACTTTCCTACACCTATTTCGTTGTATTTCCAACACTTTTATTTGTTTTATTACATAATAGTTTCGCAAACCCCGATATTCGCCAAACCACACGAGCCCAAGCTCCGATTACTGCGACACAAAAACAGCAGGCGCAAGCCTGCTGTTTTTGTATTGATAATGCTATTATCAGAACAATCCGGTAATGACACCGTTTGCATCCACGTCGATCTTCTCTGCGGCAGGAACCTTAGGAAGACCCGGCATGGTCATGATATCGCCCGTCAGCACAACCACAAAGCCTGCACCTGCGGACACCTTAACGTTCTTAACGGTTACGGTAAAGCCCTCGGGTGCGCCCAGCTTGGTCATGTCATCCGAGAAGGAGTACTGCGTCTTTGCGACACAGATGGGGCACTTATCAAAGCCCAGAGCGGTCAGCTCTGCGATCTGCTTTTGTGCTGCAGGCAGAATGGAAACGCCTGCACCGCCGTAAACCTTCTTAACCACTGCTTCGATCTTATCCTGAATGCTGCCGTCCAGCTCATAGGAGAAGGTGAAATCACCCTGCTCTTCTTCGCAAAGTCTGACAACCTCGGTAGCAAGCGCTACGCCGCCTTCGCCGCCCTTAGCCCAAACCTCGGACAGAACCACGTTTACGCCAAGCTCTTTGCACTTACGGATGATCTCCTCAACCTCGGCATCGGTGTCGGTGGGGAAACGGTTCACTGCAACTACGCAAGGCAGCTTGTACACGTTCTTGATATTGGAAACGTGGCGCAAAAGGTTCGGCAGACCCTTGCCCAGCGCCTCGAGATTCTCATTGCCCAGCTCGGTCTTAGCCAAGCCACCGTGCATCTTGAGTGCACGAATGGTAGCAACCACAACAACTGCATCGGGAGTCAAGCCCGCCATGCGGCACTTGATGTCCAGGAACTTTTCAGCACCCAGATCTGCACCAAAGCCTGCCTCGGTAACCGTATAGTCACCCAGCTTCATAGCCAGCTTGGTAGCCATGATCGAGTTACAGCCGTGCGCGATGTTTGCGAAAGGACCGCCGTGTACCAGCGCGGGAGTGCCCTCCAGCGTCTGCACAAGGTTGGGCTTGATGGCATCCTTGAGAAGTGCTGCCATAGCGCCAACAGCCTTGAGATCGCCTGCGGTAACAGGCTTCTGGTCATAGGTGTAAGCTACGATGATGCGAGAAAGCCTTTCCTTGAGATCCTCGATAGAGGAAGCCAGGCAGAATACAGCCATGATCTCGGATGCAACCGTAATATCATAACCGTCCTCACGGGGCGTGCCGTTGACTCTGCCGCCAAGGCCGTCCACAACGAAACGCAGCTGACGGTCATTCATATCCACGCATCTCTTCCAGGTAATGCGTCTGGGGTCAATATTCAGCGCGTTGCCCTGATAGATGTGGTTGTCAAGCATAGCTGCGAGCAGATTGTTCGCAGCACCGATGGCGTGGAAGTCACCTGTGAAGTGCAGGTTGATATCCTCCATGGGCACAACCTGTGCCCAGCCACCGCCTGCAGCACCGCCCTTGACACCGAACACGGGACCAAGAGAAGGCTCACGCAGCGCAACCATAACGTTTTTGCCGATCTTGCGCATACCGTCTGCAAGACCGATGGTGGTGGTAGTCTTACCTTCACCTGCAGGGGTGGGAGTAATTGCGGTAACAAGGATCAGCTTGCCGTCCTTCTTATCGGTAGTGTTCATCAGCGCGGTGTAATCCACCTTTGCCTTATATCTGCCGTACTGCTCAAGATACTGCTCATCAATACCCGCGGTCTTTGCGATCTCGGTGATGGGCTGCATTGTCACACTTTGAGCAATTTCGATATCTGTCATCATATCAGTTGTTCTCCTTAAAATTAAACTTGCTTATTGGAGGTCTTAACTACAACGTCGTGTGCGCCACCCTCAACGATACTGGTAGAAGAAACCAGCGTCAGCTTTGCCTTCTGCTGCAGCTCGGGAATGGTCAGAGCGCCGCAGTTGCACATGGTGGAGCGTACTTTGTACAGGGTGGTCTGTACGTTATCGGACAGCTTGCCTGCGTAGGGCACGTAAGAGTCAACGCCCTCTTCAAAGGACAGCTTGGTTGCACCGCCCAGGTCATATCTCTGCCAGTTACGAGCGCGGTTAGAGCCCTCGCCCCAGTACTCCTTCATCAGCGTGCCGCCAACGTTGTCCTTTGCGCTGGGGGATTCCTCAAATCTTGCAAAGTATCTGCCAAGCATCACGAAATCTGCACCCATAGCAAGTGCGAGCGTGATGTGGTGGTCGTGTACGATACCGCCGTCCGAGCAAACGGGTACGTAAATACCGGTCTCCTCGAAGTACTCGTCACGAGCCTTGCAAACCTCGATCAGCGCAGTTGCCTGACCGCGGCCAATGCCCTTGGTCTCTCTGGTGATACAGATCGAACCGCCACCGATACCGACCTTAATAAAGTCCGCACCGCAATCGGCAAGGAATCTAAAGCCCTCGCGGTCAACTACGTTACCTGCACCGATCTTGACGCTCTCGCCGTAATGCTCGCGTACCCAAGCGATGGTCTGCTGCTGCCAAGCCGAGAAGCCCTCAGAGGAGTCGATACACAGCACGTCTGCACCTGCTTCAACCAGCGCGGGAACTCTTTGCGCGTAGTCACGGGTGTTGATGCCCGCGCCTACAACGTATCTCTTGTGCTCGTCAAGCAGCTCGTTCGGATTCTGCTTATGGGTATCGTAGTCCTTGCGGAATACGAATGCAACAAGCTTGCCGTCCTGATCCACGATGGGCAGAGAGTTGAGCTTGTGATCCCAGATGATATCGTTTGCAGCCTTGAGCGTGGTGCCCTCGGGTGCGGTGATCAGCTTTGCAAGGGGGGTCATGAACTCCTCAACCTTAAGATCGGGAGACATGCGGCTGACGCGGTAATCTCTGCCGGTTACGATGCCCAGCAGCTTGCCCGTGCCGGTACCGTCATCGGTAACAGCCACGGTGGAGTGACCGGTCTTTTCCTTGAGCACGAGAATATCGGCAAGGGTCTGATCGGGACGGATGTTGGAATCGCTGCGTACAAAGCCTGCCTTGTGACCCTTGACGCGGGCAACCATAGCAGCCTCGTCCTCAATGGTCTGCGCACCGTAAATGAAGGACACGCCGCCCTCCTTTGCCAGAGCTACCGCCAGCTTATCGCCGGAAACCGACTGCATGATCGCGGAAACCATGGGAATGTTCATGGTGATTGCAGACTGCTCACCCTTGCGGTAACGAACCAAAGGGGTGCGCAGGGACACGTTGGTGGGAATGCAATCGGGGCCCGAGTAACCGGGAACTAACAGATATTCATTAAACGTATGAGATGCTTCGGGATAAAAATATGCCATATCTATCTACCTCCAAAAATTAACCTTTGAAATACTTCACAGCGGATGCAAACATGCCGATGTCAAAATTGCCGGGAACGTTGCGGTACAGACCGGAGCCGATACGCTCGGAGTGACCCATCTTACCAAATACTCTGCCGTCGGGCGAGGTGATACCCTCGATCGCAAAGACCGAGTTATTGGGGTTGCAGCGTACGTCTGCGGTGACAATGCCCTGCTCATCAACGTACTGGGTTGCGATCTGTCCGTTTGCAGCCAGCTGTGCTGCCAGCTCCTCGGAGCAAAGGAAGCGACCCTCGCCGTGCGAGATGGGTACGTTGACCACATCACCAACGCTCACGCCCTGCAGCCAAGGAGAGAGGTTGGAGCAGATACGGGTGCGCACGATGCGCGACTGGTGTCTGCCAATGGTGTTGTAGGTCAGGGTGGGACAATTTTCATCGGTATCGATGATCTTGCCGTAAGGAACCAGACCCAGCTTGATCAGCGCCTGGAAGCCGTTACAAATACCTGCCATCAAGCCGTCGCGATTGTCAAGCAGATCGCTGACCTGTTCCTTGATCTCGGCATTACGGAAGAACGAGGTAATGAACTTACCCGAGCCGTCCGGCTCGTCACCGCCCGAGAAGCCACCGGGAACGAAAATGATCTGAGATTCGCGGCAAAGCTTTGCAAACTCCTCAACAGAGCGGGCAATGCCCTCACCCGTCAGGTTGTTGATGACAAAGATCTTAGCCTTCGCACCCGCATCCGCGAATGCCTTTGCGCTGTCATATTCACAGTTTGTACCGGGGAATACGGGAATAATCACCTGAGGCTGTGCCGTCAAAATCGCGGGAGCCTTGGTCTTGCAGCCGTCCGTATATGCAACGGTGGGCAGCTCGCCATGCTTGTGCTCGATGTTGCAGGAGTAAACGCCCTCAAGCTTGTTTTCATAGGTTTGGAGCAGTGCGCCAAGGCAAACCTTAGCGTCACCCAGCGTAATGCTCTTGTCTGCGGTGGTAAAGCCCAGCAGCATGCCGTCGATATCGGCGCCGTCGGCAAGTTCAAGCACGAATGCACCGTAGTTATAACCGAATACGGTCTCAAGGCTGACTGCGCTGTCAAATGCAAAGCCGATGCCGTTACCCATGCACATCTTGAGCACGCCCTCTGCAACGCCGCCAAGCGTAGGCGTCCATGCCGCCAGCACCTTGCCTGCCTGCATGCCTGCGTAAACGGTATCGTAAAGTGCCTTAACACTCTCTGCCAAAGGCAATCCGTTCTCGCCGATCTCGGGAGTCAGCAGCACGACCTTATGGCCTGCGCCCTTGAACTCACCGCTGACAACTTCCTTGACGTCACCCGTGGTGACCGCAAAGGAAACCAGCGTGGGAGGTACGTCCAGCTGCTCGTAAGAGCCGCTCATCGAGTCCTTACCGCCAATGGAAGCGATCTCAAAGTCCTTCTGTGCCATCAGCGCGCCAAGCAGAGCCGCCATGGGCTTGCCCCAGCGTGCGGGGTTCTGACCGGGCTTTTCGAAGTATTCCTGGAAGGTCAGGTAAACGTCCTCAAACTTTGCGCCCTGTGCAACCAGCTTGGAAACCGATTCCACAACTGCCAAGTATGCGCTGTGGTAGGGCGACTTTTCTGCGATAAAGGGGTTATAGCCCCATGCCATATAAGAGCAGGTGTCGGTATGCTTCTTTTCTACCGAAACCTTATGTACCATTGCCTGAATGGGGGTGAGCTGATGCACGCCGCCAAAGGGCATGAGCACTGTGCCTGCGCCGATGGTGGAGTCAAAACGCTCGGAAAGACCTCTGCGCGAGCAGATGTTCAGATCCCCTGCCAGAGCCTTAAAGCCCTGGGCAAAATCAGCGGGGATTTCCTTTGCAAAGTCAGCGGTCTTGGAAAGCTTGATCGCGGTGCGCTTGCTTGCACCGTTGGAATTCAGGAACTCACGGGAAAGGTCAACGATCACCTTGCCGTTCCATGTCATAGTCAATCTCTTCTCTGCCTTGACGCGAGCAACACGGGTAGCCTCAAGGTTTTCCTCAAGAGCCAGCTCGCAGAAGCGATCCACATCCTCGGGAGCAACTACAACAGCCATTCTCTCCTGGCTTTCGCTGATAGCAAGCTCGGTGCCGTCCAGACCCTCGTATTTCTTGGGAACAGCGTTAAGATCAATATCAAGACCGTCAGCCAGTTCACCGATTGCAACCGATACGCCGCCTGCGCCAAAGTCATTGCAGCGCTTGATCAGGCGGGAAGCCTCGGGGTTACGGAACAATCTTTGCAGCTTTCTTTCCTCGGGAGCGTTACCCTTCTGTACCTCTGCACCGCAGCTTTCAAGGGATTCCATGGTGTGCGACTTGGAAGAGCCGGTTGCACCGCCGCAGCCGTCACGGCCGGTTCTGCCGCCCAGCAGGATGACGATATCCTCGGGAGCGGGTACTTCGCGGCGTACGTTCTCTGCAGGAGCTGCCGCGATAACCGCACCGATCTCCATGCGCTTTGCCGCATAGCCATCGTGATACAGCTCGTCTACCTGACCGGTTGCAAGACCGATCTGGTTACCGTAGGAGGAATAGCCCGCAGCAGCCGTGGTGACCAGCTTTTTCTGGGGCAGTTTGCCGGGCAGCGTTTCAGACAGAGCGCGCGTAGGATCTGCGCCGCCCGTGACACGCATTGCGGCATATACGTAGGAACGACCGGACAGCGGGTCACGGATCGCACCGCCAATGCAGGTTGCCGCACCGCCAAAGGGCTCGATTTCGGTGGGGTGGTTATGTGTTTCATTCTTGAAGAGCAGCAGCCAGGGCTCGTCACCCTCCTCGGTCTTGACCGTGATCTTGACCGTGCATGCGTTGATCTCCTCGGACTCGTCGATCTTGGGCAGCTTGCCGTTTGCCTTGAGGTATCTTGTACCGATGGTGGCAATGTCCATGAGCGTCATGGGCTTGTGCTCTCTGCCAAGCTCGGTTCTCATATTCTTGTAAATGCTGCAGGCACGCTCCAGCTCCTTATCCTCGATCTCAATCTCGCCGATCTCGGTTAAGAAGGTGGTGTGACGGCAGTGGTCGGACCAGTAGGTATCGATCATGCGGATCTCGGTGATGGTGGGATCACGCTTCTCGCTGACAAAGTAGTCGCGGCAGAACGCAAGGTCATCCATATCCATAGCCAGACCGTAATTCTTGACAAATGCGCGCAGGGCGTCGCCCTCCATCTCGCAAAAGCCGTGCAGCGTTTCAACGGTGGTGGGGATATCGTACTGAGCAGCCAGCGTTTCGGGCTTGTCCAGACTTGCCTCGCGGCTCTCCACGGGGTTGATAACGTGCTTCTTGATAGCAGCAACCTGCGCCTCGGTCAGCGCACCGTACAAGAGGTATACCTTTGCGGTGCGTACCGTAGGACGGTCGCCGCAGGAAATGATCTGCATACACTGCGCTGCGCTGTCTGCTCTCTGGTCATACTGACCGGGCAGAAACTCTACAGCAAATACGGTTGCGCCGTCCGCATCGATCTCCGCGGACACGTTGTCCAGCTGAGGCTCGGACAGCACGGTCTGCGTTGCATACGCAAACAGCTGCTCGGTGGCATTCTCCACGTCATAGCGGTTGATCACGCGTACGCGCTCCAACGATTCGATGCCCAAAAACGTATTGATCTCTTTACAAAGGGACGCTGCCTCGTGGTCAAGTCCCTGCTTTTTTTCAACGTAAACTCTATAAACCATGTTGACCTCCTTAACCCTGCTTTGCAGCAAGCGCGCGCTGACCGATATCGCTGCGCATATAAGCATTTTCAAACTTTACCTCGGCTGCGATTCTGTATGCATGTGCAACCGCATCCGCAAGCGTATCCTCAACCGCTACCGCGCCAAGCACTCTGCCGCCTGCGGTAACCAAACTGCCGTCCTGTACCTTTGCGCCCGCAACAAAGATGTATTCATCCTTGCCGGTTTCGGGCAGCGTCATGGGATATCCCGAGCCGTACTTCTGCGGATAACCGCCCGATGCAACCACCACGCAGCAAGCGTGACGCTGGGCAAACTTGACCTCGGTTTCTGCCAGCGTGCCGTTTGCGGTCGCCTGCATGACGGTCAAGAGATCGCTCTCCAAGAGCGGCAGCACAACCTGCGTTTCGGGGTCACCGAAGCGGCAGTTGTACTCAATGACGCGGGGACCCTTGGGAGTCAGCATCAAGCCGAAGTACAAGCAGCCCTTAAAGGTGCGACCCTCGGCATTCATAGCAGCAATGGTAGGCAGGAAAATGGTTTCCATGCACTCGCGTGCAATCTCCTCGGTGTAATAGGGGTTGGGCGC
>JAZOLE010000102.1:0-9347 GCA_045652835.1 Eubacteriales bacterium
GGTCTTTTTGGCGTTATGCACATTGCGTGCCCTGCTTTTTTGTGAGTTATGTCGCACAAAAAAGCGCAAAAAAAAGCAGGGAGAGATGGTTTCTCTTCCCTGCTTTGGGCATCATTCTGATTCAACCGTCACAAGCACAGCGCTCTGTGCGGGTACGGTCAGCGTCAGCTGCTGTGCGGTATCAAGCGCGATAGAGGTTTGGGTGCAATCGGCAGCGGTTGTGTACAGCGTTGCCTTGCCCGAAAGCCCCGACAGCGCAAGATTGACCTCGCGCGCGGCTGCATCGGCGTTGCTGATCAGCACTGCCCCCTTCTTGCCGTCAGTTGCGGCAAGCATATCGGCACACTCCCCTTCCATATCGGCACAAGAGCCCAGCTTATACAGCTCATTATAGTAGACAAACGCATAGTATGCGGGGGCAACCGTGCGCTTATTGCCGTCATACACGCCTGCATATGTAGACCACGGCTGTGCGTCATAGTAATTCATAACGCGCAGATCGGTCGTATGCATACGGCACAGCATTTGCGCGATCAAAGCCATATCAATGGTTGTGCCGCGCACGTCGCGCCCGGGATTCCACTCATTCAGGTGCATTTCGGTGTACGTATAGCCGTATTCATCCAGCGTTTTGCGTGCGTATTGCGCAAAGACCACGTTGCTTGCGGCATCTGCATAGGAATGCCACGAGAAAAAGTCCAAGGGGCAATCGGTCGCACGGATGTGCGCAAGAAAGCCATGCAAAAAGTCAATGAAATGCTCTGTTCTCTCCGAGCTGTTTGCCGCCTTGACGTAGCCGCCCATCACTGCGTAAAAACCGCAGCTGCCGTAGCCGCCTATCATGAGATCGGGAAAGCACGCCTTTAAGTGGCGCGAGGTCACCTCGTAAAGCGCATAATACTGCTCGGGTGTGCCCTTCCACATGGGGTTATCCGCAATGTCGGGCGTGTTATCAGGCTCGTTCCAGATCTCCCAGTAACGAATGCCGAAATGATAGCCGTTTGCCCAGCCTTGGTTATAATGGCGGATAATACCCTCGCAAATGCGCGCCCATTTGAGATTATCCGCAGGCGGATAAATGTTGCGCGGCTTGATAAAATGCTCCGGCTCGATGCTGCAGCCAAGGCGGTAGACCACCTCACTGCCCTGTCTGTAAATATCTGCGATCAGCCAATCGGTAAAAGCAAAATCGTAGCTTGCGGGATCTGCGGGGTCTTTATCAAAATCGGGAAACACGTTGGCAATATCCACGTATCTCGCTGCCGCGTAGTGCCCACCCATATCGTGCAGACGCACAAAGGGTATGCCTGCTCTTGCCAGCACGTCGCGATATCCCGCTTCGCAATCCGGCTCGGGCGCGTTGTTAAAGCCGTGCAGGGGCTTGATGGGTCCGTTTATTTTGGAAAAGTCAATGCTTGCGCTGATCATTGTTGTATCCGCCTTTCATTTACTTACGTTACCACCATTATACCGCAAAGCCGCAACTATGTCAAGTCATCCGTTACATTTGCAGCTGTTCCATCTCCCCGATGCGCTCGCGCAAAGCTTTGCGCTCGGCAATCAGCTCTGCATACTCCTCGTGCGATGCAGCCCCCTCCGCAATCTTGATTGCCACGTAATCGGTTTCTGCAAGTCGCTGCTTGCACCGGGCGATCTCGTCTGCATAATCAATGCCCACGGGCGTGTTATCTTCCACCAATTCGCGTGTGACCACGCCTGTTTTTGCGTTACAAATAATTCTCTGCTTGATCATTTCGCATACACCTCCACGGTCGTACCGTTATAAAATCCTCCGTTCATAGTACCGTACATGGTAATACCCTCAATACAATCGGTCGTCAGCCTGATATGGAAATACTGTCTGTTGTGTCTGAGCGTCGGAGCTCCCGCTTCGGTGTAATAGACGAAATCCACGTTATTGACCTGATACACCTGTTTTTCGTCCATCATCTTAAATTCAAGCGTTGCATAGATGAAATTGTAGCCCGGACGGCCAAAATAGCACGAGCCGTATGCATCCACGCCAATGCCCAAATCATACGCAACAGCGCCGTTCTGGCTACCGTTTGAGCCATATTGGACTCTGTTGGTCGGGTGCACGAATTTGAAGTTATTCTGGATCTTGCCCTTGACAACCATCAGGCACTCATTCAAATTAAGGCCCTCTATGGTCAGCTCGTTGGGAGTTACAAACTCAAAGTGGAATTTGCTGAGATCCATTGTGTTTTTGGCGGTATACGTGATAATCTCGTCCGTTGCCGTCGTGCTCAGGCAGAAGTGATCCGCATCAATGACCTGCGCGTAGTACAATTGGCCTGTGGACGTGTTGGTCGTTCCTCCCAGCACAAGACCGGAAGGCAAGAAACTGTACGGTGCACCGATGTTATCGGGATAATCCACGGTTACGTAAAAATGTTCATGGTTCGTAATCCCATGCCCGGGGGCTGTAAAGACGCCCGTGGTCACGTCAAGATCGGTAGGCCGCACTTCTCTGTTTCCCGTGTGGGTGTAAGAGAACACCTTGCGGCTATAGCCAGGAACTGTACTGAACAGATTGCCCTGTGCGTCAATGTCCAGTCCTCTTCCCGCAATTTCGCCGCTTTGCACCTTTTGCATCAGGTTATCCAGCTGTTCTCCGGTAAAATGTTTGGCTTGATATATGTTTGCCATATAACCTCCTTAGTAGTTTTTTTGCAAACATATCATAACATAAAAACCTCAAAAAAGCGTCCCCGATCTGTCCTGTACGATATCTGCAAGCGTGCAAGCCGTCACACCTCCGGACACCACGTCAAAAAACAGCTGCTTTGCAAACGGCAGCTCTGTGCCAAGATCACACACACCGCACTCGTCCTCTTGCTCCAGCATAATCCCGTACCGCGCCACCATACCTTCCCTTCGTGCTATCAGGCTTGCCTTGACCACGATCTGCCCTGCGCGGTACGTCACACAAAAAATCTGCTCGTCCGACTCATGATGCGTCATTTCATCATCCTCCGAATTATCAAATATGCTAATCCATTATAGCACCGCATACATGTCGAATATTAAGATTTTCGCATATCCCAAGCACCTGCTTTTTGCTCTTTTTTGCTGCTTTGGGGCGTATTTTACGCCTTTTTTGGCGCAGTTCTGCGCATTCTGCCGCCATTTTTGCAGGATATATTCACACATCGTTCATTATCTTTAGTTTTGTTGAGCCGTATGGAAATGTAATAAAAATATTTACGCACCAAAAAGAGGGGGCGCCAGCGCAAAAAACATAACAAAATTGCGTATTTTGCAAGAAAATCCGTCAAAAAACCGCCTTTGCTATCCCTTTCAAGATAACAAAGGCGGATTTTGCCGTGTTTTAAATTTGCATTTTGCGAAAACCGAGCACCAAGCAGCACGCTTTAAGCGTTGAATACGTAACGGTCAAGGCGGTCAAACGCTTCTATGACCAAGGACTTGGGCAGCGCAAGATTGATACGGATATGCTCTGTGCCGCCGTGCGCACGGCCATTCTGCCATGCAACGCCCACCTCGCAGCCTGCCTTGACAAGCTCGTCAATCGTTTTGCCATGCGCGGCAAGCCACTCTGCACAATCAATAAACAGCATATACGTGCCCTGCGGCTTGGTTACGCTGACTCCCTTGAAATGCTGCTCGATATATTGGCACGCATACTCCACGTTATCGGAAAGCACGCCGCAAAGCTGGTCCACCCACTCGCGCCCCTGGGCTGTATACGCACCGATCAGCGCGTACATCGAGAGCACGTTCATGGAATTATAGTGCGAGAGCGAGCATTCCTTTGCCACGCGGTCGCGCAGACGATCGTTGTAAATGATATGATACGCACCGATCAAGCCCGCAAGGTTAAAGGTCTTGGAGGGAGCGTACATGGCAACGGTTCTCTGCTTTGCATCCTCGCTGATCGACTGCGTGGGGATATGCTTATGCCCGTCCAGCAGAATGTCCGACCAGATCTCATCGGATACCACGTACACGTCATACTTTTGGTAAAGCGCCATCAGGCGTTCGATCTCCCAACGCTCCCAAACGCGTCCTGTGGGGTTATGCGGTGAGCAGAAAATGGCGGCATGAATACCGTTTTGCACGATCTTATGTTCCACGTCATCAAAATCAATGCGCCAAGTGCCCTGTTCGTCCTGCACAAGTCGGCTTTCCACAATATGATAGCCGTTGTTATCCAGCGAGGCAC
Source organism: Eubacteriales bacterium (assembly GCA_045652835.1). GTDB lineage: Bacteria > Bacillota > Clostridia > Oscillospirales > CAG-272 > SVQP01. The sequence continues at coordinate 4,208 of JAZOLE010000102.1, forward strand.
GGAATCCCATGTACAAGGGGCTGAGCACCAGCACGTTATCACCGCGTGAGCAGAACGTGGCAAGTGCACTGAGCACACCGCCAAGCACGCCGTTCTCGTAGCCGATATGCTTGGGCTCCAAGCCCTGCACGCCGTTGCGGTCGCGCTGCCAGCCGATAATGGACCCGTAATATTCCTCTCTTGGCTCAAAATAGCCAAACGCGGGATGCTGCACGCGCGAGATAATTGCCTCTGTAATGGTAGGCACTGTGGCAAAATTCATATCCGCTACCCACATGGGAATGGCATCAAATCCTTCCTTGGGCGCCGCAGGTGCCCAGCCCTGTCCAAGCACGTCAACAGCAAGGGCATCCTTGCCGCGTCTGTCCATAATCGTAGTAAAATCGTATTGCATCGGTTCGCTCCCCTTTTGCTTTATTGGCTCCATTATATCACATATTCATCAGGAATGCAACAAAAAAATGCAGATGCGCCGCAGCGCATCTGCATGATTTTTCAAAAATTACTTTTCGCTTTTGTTTTCAATCTTGGTCAGCACGGTGTTGGTGATGATACCAAGAATGAGCGCGGTTGCAACAGAGGTTACCTGAACGAACGAGGTAACTACCTTTGCGCCACCCTCAACGCCAAATGCGTAAGGAATCTGGATTGCCAGACCGCCGATGCCTGCAATCAGGATAGCGGATACGACAAACAGGTTCTTATTTGCATTCAGATCTACGTCCTTGATCATCTTCAAGCCGGATACTGCGATAAAGCCGTACAGAGTCAGGCAAACGCCACCCATCACGCAAGAAGGAATGGACTGCAGCACAACCATCAGGGGGCTGAAGAAGGACAGACACAAGCACATGATAGCCGCAGTGGTAATGGTAATGACAGAGGCATTTCCGGTAATTGCAACGCAGCCAACAGACTCGCCGTAGGTAGTGTTGGGGCAGATACCGAACAAAGTACCACCAATAGAGCCTACGCCGTCACCAAGCAGCGTGCGGGAAAGACCGGGCTCCTTGATCAGATCGCGATCAATGATGGAGGAAAGGTTCTTATGGTCAGCAATGTGCTCTGCAAATACAACAAGAGCAACGGGCAAAAATGCAACCACGACTGCGATGCAGTTCGCAAGGGAGGTCTGGATATCCTCGGTATAGATCAGCCAAGTTGCACCATCGATGGAGGAAGAGCCGGTAACAAGCTCCTTGATCGCTTCAACGATTGCGAAATCAGGCAGCTTGAAGAACGCCTCAACGCCACGGAACTGACCTTCAGCATTCACGAAATTATCAGTAATGGGCTGCCAATTGATAATCTTGAAATACTCAATGCCGGCAACGTTACCGATCACGGTAAATACGGAAGCTGTTGCATAACCTGCAGCAATACCGATGATAAACGGAATCAGGCGAGGCATTTGATAACGCTTCTGGGTAGAGCAAATAACAACTACGAAGAAGGTAACCAAGCCACACAGCAGCGCGATCAGGTTATAGGTTGCAATAGGCGCACCTACAATCTCATGTGCAGGCAGATCGGGAGCCATAATTGCGTTCGACTTGACCATGTCTCCCATTGCATTTCCAGCCAAGGAAAGGCCGATAACTGCAACGGTGGGGCCAATGATAACGGGGGGCATGAGCTTGTTGACCCATTCGGTTCCAACAATGCGAATGATCAGCGCGATCACAACGTACACAAGACCTGCGATCACAGAACCAAGTACGATACCTGCATAACCGTATGCAAGGGCTACGAACAAGGAACTCAGGAACGCGAACGAGCTACCTAAAAATACAGGGCTCTTACGCTTGGTAAACAGCTGATAGATCAGCGTACCAACGCCTGCGCCGAAAATAGCGGCGGGCATTTGTGTAGGAAGGCCGATAATAGCGGGTACTGCAATTGTCGCGGCTAAGATTGCCAATACCTGCTGCAGCGCGAAGATGAGCATATTGCCAAACTTCGGCTTGTCATGGATGTCGTAAACTAAGTTTTTAGCCATGGTTACTCCCCTTTTTTAATTTTTTCGGATCACGGTCAGCATATTGTGCCTGACCGCCCCTTAACGTCCATTTTATCACAACATGTAGGAATTGTCAACGAAAAACAACAAAAAATACAGCACAAGAAACGCGGTGGATTTTTGGTGAAAAAGACAATATGATACGATTTTTTCACGCCTTTTGTACTTGCAATCAAGCACGTTTTGTGGTAGAATAATGGAAGATGTCAAAAGAAAGGAGCAAACGCATGAAGAAAAAGCTGACAATCGGTATACTTGCGCACGTGGATGCGGGCAAGACCACGCTTTCCGAAGCGTTGCTCTATCTTTCGGGCAAAATCCGCGCTCTGGGACGTGTCGATCACGGCAACACCTATCTTGATACGCATGCCGTGGAGCGTGAGCGCGGCATTACCGTATTTTCCAAGCAAGCGCGCTTTTCAACCGATGCGTGCGACTACATTCTGCTTGACACCCCCGGGCACGTGGATTTTTCGGCAGAAGCCGAGCGCGTGCTCTCGCTTTTGGATTATGCGATTCTGGTAGTCAGCGGCACGGACGGTGTGCAAAACCACACGCGCACGCTTTGGTCACTACTGGAGCACTACGGCGTACCCACGCTGATCTTTGTCAATAAAACCGACGTTGCCATCAAGCAAAAGCACGAGCTGGCAGAAGCGCTGGGCGTGCTTTCTCCGCGCATCGTGCCCTTTTATCAAACCGATGCAAAGCCCGAGCTTGACGAGCGACTTGCGCTTGTGCACGAGGAGTTTTTAGACAGCTTTTTGGCAGGTGAGCCGATCGATGACGCCGATATTGCGCAGCTGATCGGCACACGCCAGCTGTTCCCTTGCCTGTTCGGTGCTGCCTTGCGAATGCAGGGCGTGGATTTTCTTTTACAGGTTCTGGACACCTATACGCTGTGCCCCGTATACGGCAAGAGCGGCTTTGGCGGCTTGGTATTTAAGATTGCGCGCACGGGTAACACACGTTTGACTTACGTAAAGATCACAAGCGGCAGCCTTGCGGCACGCGAGGAGATTGCATATCTTGGCGCAGACGGTAAACGCTATGCCGAAAAGATCACGCAATTGCGCCTATACTCTGCAGACAAATTCGAGCAGGTTGAGAAAGCCGAGGCAGGCGAAATCTGTGCCGTTTTGGGACTTTCGGCTACCTATATCGGACAAGGCTTGGGCTGCGAGGCAAACAGCGGCAAGCCCTTGCTTGAACCGGTGCTCTCTTACCGCATTGCCCTACCCGAGGGCTGCGATCCTGCCCTTTATTACCCCAGACTCAAGGAAATTGAAGAGGAAGAGCCATCGCTGCATCTTTCATGGAATCAAGAGCTGGCGCAGATTGAAGCAAGGCTGATGGGCGAGGTACAGATTGAGCTTTTACACAGGCTGATCCTTGACCGCATTGGTATCGATTGCACGCTGGATGCCGGCAAGATCCTGTATAAAGAAAAAGCCGCTGCAAAAACCATTGGCGTAGGTCACTTTGAGCCGCTGCGCCACTATGCCGAGGTGCAGCTGCTGATCGAGCCGCAGCCCAAGGGCACGGGATTGATCTTTGACTCGCGCGTTTCCGAAAATCTGCTGGATCTTAATTGGCAAAGGATGGTTTTGCATAACCTTTACGAAAAGGATCACAGAGGCACAAGCATCGGTGCTTTGCTGACCGACACCAAAATCACACTTGTGGCGGGTAAGGCGCACTTAAATCACACAGAGGGCGGCGACTTCCGCGAGGCGACCTTGCGCGCGGTGCGACACGGACTGATGAAGGCAGGATGTACCCTGCTTGAGCCGTTTTATAAATTCAGATTGGAAGTGCCCAACGCTATGACGGGGCGCGCCATGAATGATCTGCAGGCACGAAGCGCTGTGTTTGAGGTGGAATCCTCTACCGAGGAATTGACTTCAATTATCGGGCGCGGGCCTGTTGCAACGCTGCATGACTACGTGCGCGAGGTGATAGCATACACGCGCGGCGCAGGCAGACTTTTCTGCACTTCCGACGGCTATGAGCCTTGCCATAATGCGGACGAGATCATTGCAGATTTTGGATACGATCCCGAGGCAGACCTGTCTAACACGCCGCATTCGGTATTCTGCGCGCATGGCGCAGGCGTGATCGTGCCTTGGCAGGAGGTGGATGCGCACAAGCATCTTGATGCAGGCATCACACTCTCACAGCCCTCGGCAATCATTCCCAAAGCGCGTACGCTTGCCAAGAAATACGAGCTGAGCGACGAGGATCTTGAAGCCATTATGCTGCGCGAGTTTGGTCCTATCCGCAGAAAGAAATACACAGAACCCAAGATCACGATTGCCAACGGCAAGGTGACAAAAAAGCCCAAGGCGGTCAAAGCACCCAAAAATCTGCTGATCGTGGACGGTTATAACGTGATTTACGCGTGGGATGCGCTCAAGCAAACGGCTGATTACAGCCTTGAAAAGGCACGCGAGGAGCTTATGGACATACTCAGCGATTACCACGCCTTTACCAAAACAGACGTGCTGCTGGTGTTTGACGCATATTTGGTCAAGGATGGCGCAGGCGCGGAAATCAAGCATGACGGCTACCGCATCGTGTATACCAAGCAAGATCAAACAGCGGACGCGTATATTGAGCAGATCATGCACGAGCTTGGCCCCGATTACAGCATCCGTGTGGTCACGGGAGATAGACTACTGCAGTTCTCTGCCGTCAGTTATGGCATTTCGCGCATGACCGCCAAGGAATTTTGGGACGAGATCACACAAATCAGTAACGAAATCAACGATTTTGTCAAGAAATTGGCTGCCAAAAGCACCTAACCACCCCAAACAATGAAAAGTTTTGATCAAACTTTTTCAAAAGTTTGCAGGGTCTTGGGGCAGCGCCCCAAGTCGCGCCCGCAGGCGCGAAACTCTTGACACGCTGTTTTTGGTTCTTTTTGCAGCTCCTTGCTCAAAAAGAACGGAAACAATTCCCTCACATAATCCCCCAACGATCATAGCCCCAAACGATGAAAAGTTTCCGCCCGCCTTTTACAAAGGCCGGCGCAGGTCGAGGTCGCGCAGCCCTCGTCGCTCGTCGCAACGAGCTAAACCTCTTTTCGCCGTTCTTTTTGGTTCTTTTTCTTGCGGCTAC
>JAZOLE010000103.1:0-4774 GCA_045652835.1 Eubacteriales bacterium
CCTCGGCGCTTTTGCTATTGGTGACCCATCGGAGAGTCGAACTCCGGACACCATGATTAAAAGTCATGTGCTCTGCCATCTGAGCTAATGGGTCAAATATTACGGTACATTTTTTCGTACCGTAATATATTATCACACAAATACAGTTTTGTCAACAGTTTTTTGCGGAATTTTGCAACAAATTTGTTGCATCAAAGTGAAATTGCCTTAATCTTTACCGCAAGCTGCGCGATATTGCCCTCTGAAATGGTAGGAAGCACCATATCCTCGCGCTGGTCGCCGTTATGACCGCCGCCCAGGATATTGTCGCGCTCGATTTTAAGCACCAGCTTATCCCAAAGATTTTTTGCGTGCGCGGGCACCATCTCGCCGCCAAAGCAGGCAAGCGCCAAGGCGCGCTCCCTTTGCGCATCGGTTAAAATCTTTTCATAGTACTCGTCCGCGTTATCGGGATATCCGCACACAAGGAAATATGCCGTTTGCTTGCCAGCGAGCACCGCATCCCATTTCGCAAGGTATTCTCTGACCGGCTTATACAGCTTGGCATAGCGAATGCAGCCGCCTATGATCACGATATCGTACGCGGTGGGATCCGCCTTTGGTTCATCGGTGGTACAAAGCGTCACTTCCCTGCCCGTCAGCTGATCTGCAAGCAGTCCTGCCGCGGTTGCCGTAGTGCCCGTTTTGGTTGCATAAACAATGAGTATCTTTTTCATAGTCGTCCTTTACTGTAAGCACTCCACAATCGTGCCGTCGGTGCGCAAAAGCATTGTGCCGTTATAAGAATAAACGATTTGCGCGTCCATGCCGAGCAAGAGATTGACAAGCTCGACCTCGATATCGACAAACGCATCCGTGCAAATAACGCCATACTTGACGTCGCAGCGTGCAAGAATCTCGCGCAATGTCTTATTTTGATTGCCGTGGTGCGGCAGCTTTACAAAGTCATACTGTCCTGCGTACTGCGTCTGTGCTGCGAAATCCTCGCAACGAGCCTTTTCGGCGTCTCCCATAAACAAAGCGGAAAATTCGCCAAGCGTCAAGCCGCAGATCAGCGAAAGGTCATTATCCATGCTGTCCTCGGGAATGGGCTGCTCGTGCGAAAGCTCGGGATACACGCGCGAGACGTTGATCCAAAACTTACCTGTGGGCAGCGCGATCTCGGTATCGTCATTCAGCTTATGCACCGTGGTGCGGCTCGCAGCCTCGTCAAGCGATTCCATCAAAGAGCGGTAAAGCCCCGAATCGCGCACGTAATTGGGCATATATACCTCGGCAACCTCAAAATCCTCCACGATCTTTGCTGCGCTGCCGATGTGGTCGTTATCAAAGTGGGTCAGAATCAGGTAATCGATGCGAGAGATGCCAAGAGACTCCAGCATATCGGCTATCTCACCGTAATCGTCCGCATCGGCGGTATCCATCAAAATTACGGTATCATCCAGCTGGATCAGGATGCAATCCGATTTGCCCGTCTTGGGCACGCGAATGTCCAAGAGGTGCTCCGCTCCGTCAAAAGCGTCTGAGGGCGTAAGCGCACCGGGATTGCCGCCCGGGGTATTGTTGCTGCCAAGCTGCCCTTGGACCGGTTGCCCCGAGTTCTGTTGCTGCGATCCTTGCTGCAGCACCTCACCGCTGCATGCGCAAATACTGCACACAAGCAGGACGCAAAGCACCGCATATATGAGTTTGGTATATTTCATGTAAAAATTCTCCTTTATACAGGATAAGCGGAGGTTGCCCTCCGCTTATATTATAACCGATTTTTCTGCGCTTTTCAAGAGAAAACGCATGCGGTAGCAAAAAATTTACACTTACCGATCATCAAAATCCGCAAACGCCTGCTTGACTTGCACCGAGGAAAACCCCTGCGCAAGCATTTTTTGATACAGCTTTTTGCGCTCCTCCCCCTCGGGCAAGCCGTGACGGCATTGTGCCCTGAGCGCAAGAGCGCAAACCTCGTCGAAATCCACCTCGTCCAGATATGCACGCACGTCCTCTGTGTGTGCGTCATAGCCCTTCGCCTGCAGGTCATATTCCACGCGTCTGCGGCTGCGATGCTTTGCCACGCTGCGTTCCGCCTCGCGCAATGCAGCGCTCTCCTCGCGCAAATATCCCGCATCCGAGAGCATTTGTACTGCAAGCTCGGCATGCGCCTTGGCGCATCCCTTTTGCATAAGCTTATAGGTCAGTCCCCTTGCCGATTGATCTCCGTAGGAAAGCGAGGTCAAGCCCTTGACGTACGCGCGGCAGACACCGGACGCGTCCGCAATACGCTGGGCGTTCTGCTCGTTGATCTCGCCTACCTGCAGCCCCATCTCGGCAAATTGCAGCATCAGCAGCGGATATTTCTCCTTTTGTACCTGCTCGGTATTCTCGCCGCGAAGGAGCAGCGTTACCCACACAAGCCCCTTATCGGGCACGGGAGTGATACGCTTGATATGGATGGTCATATCTTAATCTTCGTCCTTGAGCACGCGGATGTCGAATGCGTCATCGTCATCGTCGTCCAGATCGAACTCCTCTTCCACGACCATGTCGCGGTCTGCAAGCAGCACGCGTACCTTTTCCTCGATCTCTGCCATAAGCGCAGGATTGCCCTCGATCAGCTTACGCACGTTGTCCTTACCCTGACCGATTCTCTCGCCGTTATACGAGAACCAAGAGCCGCTCTTTTTGATGATATCCGAGGTGATAGCAAAATCCAATACCTCGCTGGAACGGGAAATGCCCTTGCCGTACAAAATATCAAACTCCGCAACGCGGAAGGGGGGAGCGACCTTATTCTTGACGATCTTGCACTTGACGCGGTTACCGTAGATCTCGCCGCCGTTCTTGAGTTGATCGGTCTTTCTGATGTCAATACGCACAGACGCGTAGAACTTGAGCGCACGGCCGCCCGTGGTGGTTTCGGGGTTGCCGTACATAACGCCCACCTTTTCACGCAGCTGGTTGATGAAAATGACCACGCAGTTGGACTTGTTGATCACAGCCGACAGCTTGCGCATTGCCTGCGACATCAGACGCGCCTGCATGCCCATCTGTGCCTGACCCATGTCGCCCTCCAGCTCCTGCTTGGGAACCAGTGCAGCTACCGAGTCAATGACCACGCAATCGATCGCGCCCGAGCGCACCAGCGCCTCGGTGATCTCGAGTGCATCCTCACCGCAATCGGGCTGGGAAACCAGCAGATTGTTGATATCCACGCCCAAAGCCTTTGCATACACGGGGTCAAGCGCGTGCTCCGCGTCAATAAATGCAGCCTCACCGCCTGCCTTTTGCACCTCTGCTACAATGTGAAGCGCAACCGTGGTTTTACCCGAGGACTCAGGACCAAAGATCTCAATAATTCTGCCCTTGGGCACGCCGCCGATACCCAGCGCCATGTCAAGCGACAACGATCCCGTAGGAACTGCCTGCACCTCCATGTGCGCGTTCTCGCCCAGACGCATAACCGCGCCCGCGCCAAACTCGCGCTCGATCTGCGCCATTGCGGTATTGAGCGCTCTTTGCTTATCCATCTTAGTATCCGTAACAACCTCTGTTGCAACTGCTTTTCTTGCCATAATAATATTCCTTCCCTCCCGCCCCCGAGTGCGGGAGCCCTCATTCTTTTATGGCAATATTATACACCCTCGCGCACGCTTTGTCAATAGGTTTTGCAAATGTTTTGTTCCGAAATCGGAATTTTATTTTTGACAACCATTTGATGCAGGTTCCCTTTATTCCGATTTTGGATGATGAAGTCAACCAACAAGACGGGTCAGACGAGATTGACAAGTCCCCTTTTCTCGTGTTATAATATAGTAGTTGAGTTGGGAGGTGGACATATGAAAATAGCTGTGATAGGCTTTAGCGGTGCCGGAAAATCCACGCTGGCCGCAGCACTCGGGAAGCATTATGACATTCCCGTATTACACATGGATGCAATTCATTTTTTACCGAATTGGGTGGAGCGCGATGACGCCGACATGCTCCGCGACGTGCAGCAGTTTCTTTCCGAGCACGATTCGTGGGTCATCGATGGCAATTACTCGCGCATCTTGTTTGACGCGCGAATAGAGCAAGCGGATCGCATCGTCATTCTGCAATTCAATCGCCTGGTCTGCTTCTGGCGCGCATATCGGCGCTCGCTGCGCTATAAAAACCAGACGCGCCCCGACATGGCGCCCGGCTGCTACGAGAAATTTGATCGAGAATTTGCGCGTTGGGTTTTGTTTGAGCAAAAGCGAAAAGTCAGGCGCTACAAGCTGCTGCAAGAGCAGTACGGTAATAAGATCACCATGATCCGCAACCAACGGCAGCTGGATAAATTCATGAAAAACCAGGTTTAGCGCACCCGATCAACCGAACGATGCAATGCGTTGAAAAGTCCGGAAACCGTCCTCCGCAAACTTTAATTTACGTACAGCGCGGCAGGAGTAAGGCCCTGCCCTGCACGAATTGGCTTTGATGTAAGCAATTCCGTATTCAAAAAAGGAGCTATGCCGCACCGGTCTGTAAAATTAGCGATAAAATAACACCAAAAATGCCCGGCATACGCCGAGCATTTTTATATATGATCGCTTTTAATTGACCGGTTCACCCGGTACAGGCGCATGATCTCTGTCAACGGTTGCGTTCACTTCGCTGCCCCAAGCAATAGAGATCTTTGAGCCATCGTAAGTTAAAACACCCGTACGAACCGCGTCTTTCTCCCGATATTTCGTCTCTTTGACACACAGAACACCGTCTCTCAAAAACAGATAATAATCATTATAGCCTCTGTTCTCCA
>JAZOLE010000104.1:0-2089 GCA_045652835.1 Eubacteriales bacterium
ATCGCATCCGCAATCGCGTTGTGCCCGAGCTTGAAACGCTTTTTGCGCATCCGCAGCACGCAGCCGCAAGGCTTTGCCGCGCCGTCGGCGAGGACTGTGACGCGCTGGATTCTATGGCTGCCGCACTTTACACCACACACGCCAAGGGTGGCGCGCTCCCGCTCCCGATTTTGAAGGAGCAGCCCGCCGCCATTGCCAAGCGCATGATCGCGCGCCTTTACGAGCAGCACGCAAACGGATGCATGCTGGAGGCAGTGCACATTGACGCGATCTATGCACGCGTTTGTCAAGGCACGCTCGGCAGCATCAGCCTGCCCGGCAGAATTGCCGCCGTGATCGACCGCGACGCGCTGCGCACAGCACCCGACGCGCCTGCGCACAGCTGCGACTACCTGCTGCCATTACAGGGCGGATTTTGCGAAATTTGTGACGCAGGTGTGACGGTTTGGTCTTCTTTTCCCGAAAATCAAAAAACAGACACGGCTTTAGACACAAATGTTTACAATTTATATACAGAACTGCAAGTAAGATTTGATACAATAAAAGGACGGATTTTTTTGCGCCCCATCAAACAGGGCGATTGTATCCTGCACGGCGGGATGCACAAAAAGATTCGCAAGCTGTACGGCCAGTGCGGCGTGCCGCTGCACCTGCGCCAAAAACTCCCTTTGCTTTGTGATGACGAGGGCGTGCTTGCCGTTCCGGGGATTGCACTGCGCGACGGCGCAGAACTGTGCGATGGCGCAGAACTGCGCGACAGCGCAGGACTGTGCGATGGCGCAGAACCGCGCACGGGCGAGGACGCACTTTGCGTTCGCATCTATTTACAAAACACAAATTCACTTTGATACTTGAATGAAAAGGGGCATACCATGATAAAGAATGATATTGAAAAGATTTTGATCTCCGTGCAGCAGCTCTCCGACATCATCGACCGCCTTGCCGAGCAGATCACCAACGATTATCGCGACTCGCAGCGCAAGCTGGTGTTCGTAGTCATTCTCAAGGGCTCGATACCCTTTGCTACCGAGCTGATGAAGCGCGTCACGCTGCCTCTGGAGATTGAGGTCATGAAGGTCTCCTCCTACGGCGCAGGCACCAAGAGCTCGGGCGAGATCCGCATTCACACCGACCTTTTGCGCGACGACCTGCCGGATTGCGACCTGCTTATCATTGAGGACATCGTGGACAGCGGCAGAACGCTTGCGCGCCTGACCCAGCTGTTTGAGCACAGACTTGCAGGCAGCGTCAAAACCTGCACTATGCTTGATAAGCCCGAACGCCGCGAGGTAGAATTTGTTCCCGATTACGTCGGCACCGTCATTCCCAACGAGTTCGTGGTTGGGTTTGGACTTGACTTTAACGAAAAATACAGAAATCTGCCCTTTGTGGGCATTCTGAAGCCGGAGATCTATTCTTAAAAGATCATTGGCAATACATTGTACTGCGGCGCGATACGCGCGCCCAACGGAGGTTTTGCATGAAGAATAATTTGAAGGTGGTCCTGTTTTACGTGGTATTCATTGCCTTGATTGCCGTAGTTGTGGTCATGCTGTTTGGCGGCAGCGGCAATACCGTAAAACCCGAACCGATCACCGACTATCAACAGGTCATTATTGACTTTACCCCTACCGATACGGACAACGACACCATTCCCGACAAATGTACGGTCAAGAGCTGCGTGGTCAGCTTCCGTCATAAGACGCTGACCTATACCACATACGAGGATAAGACGTTTGTCTACGAGATCGCCGACATGGAGTACTTCCAGCGCGATCTGGGTCCTAAGATCGTATCTCTTTCCGAGCAGGGCTTGATCGAAGAGGTCATTAACGAGCCCATCGTGGTGCTGCCTGCTTGGGTATCCTATATTCCCTTCCTCTTGATTATCGTGGTATTCATCGTGTTCTACTTTGTTGCCATGAAGCGCGCAAGCAGCGAGGGCAATAAGATCAACAGCTTTGGCAAGGCGCGCGTCAAAACGCCCAAGCCCGACGAAAAGAACAAGGTCCGCTTTAAGGACGTTGCAGGCGCGGACGAGGAAAAGCAGGAGCTTCAGGAGATCGTGGAATTCCTCAAGGCTCCCGGC
>JAZOLE010000105.1:0-58201 GCA_045652835.1 Eubacteriales bacterium
TTTGGTTTTTGAATTCGATCACGATCACGCCCGTGTGGTTATAGTTAAAGCCCGCCCACATCAGATGCAGCGGAATATGCAACAGGTAGGACACAAAGATCCTGCCCATGCCCGCATGGCAAAACAGCGCGACCTTGTCATCGCTCGGCTCTACGATGCGGTAAACGCCATCCTCTTCCTTATAGCCAAGGCGTTCGAGAAAATCCCTGCCGCCCGCGCTGATCTTTTCCAGCGCGTCCTGCATATTGGACTCAGAAAAACCCGGGCACTCAAAGGCGTGGTCAAAGTCAAGATCGATCGCGCCCTCGCGACGCAAATGCACGCGATCCACCAAGGATACCGATTTGAGATTGCCGTCGGGATAAGGCGTCAGCCTGTGCTCGTCACCGATCTCGTGCGACCAAGGCTCGACAGTATAGTCAAGCCCCAGCAATCTGCAGGTCGGCTCGGCAGTCTGCTTTGCCCTGCCCATGGGCGAGGAAAACACGCGATCAATGCCTGACGCGGCAAGACGCTTGCCCACCGCCTCGGCTTGTGCCCAGCCTCGCTCGGTCAGCGTATCGGTGGTATAGTCGGGATCACCGTGGCGAATGATGTAGAGTAACATGGTCTGCTCCTTATACGACTCTGTCGATCACCTCGCGGACGTGCAGAACGTCCGCTGCATCCATTTTCAGCGAAGCTGTGTTCTCGGGCAAAGTGCCGATCAGCTTTTTGTAAAGAGCCAACGCTGCTACGCAGCTGCCTGCATACGAGGGATGCGAGAGGTCGGGATCGTACAGCTCGATCTCGGGGTATGCGCGTCTGATCTCAAAGAAGCATTTTCCCACGTGTGCGCTCACACCGCCTACCTTTTTAGCGGCAGCATCGTAAGCAGCGGCAAGACCCTCGGTCATGGTTTGGTTGGTCCAACCAAACTCGTCAAGCAAATCGCAGCCCTCCTTGCGTCCCCACGTAGCGTAAAGCACGGTACGCGCAGGCTTGACCAGCTCCACGCAGCCGCAAACGCCGTGCAGAAATTCGCGGTAAAATTCCATGGCATTGGAGCTCTGCTCCTGCAGAATCAGCGCATCGTAAGCATTTTGCTTGCACTTCTCTACGATCTCTGCGTGCAGCGCATCATTTTCATCCAAATTCTGCCAAAGCACTCTGCCGCCTGCCGTTACCGAGTCCACCTTGGCGTCCACGCAGTTCTCGTCCAGCAAAGCCTGCAGGATCTGCGGCATATCAAAAAAGTACGTATAACTGTTTCCAAGCATCAAAATTTTCATAATCTTACTCCTTAGCAGTCTTATTCCTTAGTAGGCAACCAAACCGAAATGCGGGCATTTGCAAGATTCCAATGCTTGCCGCACCATGCATAGTCGGTCAGCAAAATTTGTCCCTCGTCGCTCTCCAGCACAAAGCGTACCATCTCACCGGGCGCGGGCGCGATTTGGCTGAGCACCAGCTTGCCCTCATTGACAACGGGCGCAAAGGGCGCGTTGATATCCCCCGGCTCCTTTTGCTCGTCGCGTGCCAGCACCAGGCAGCCGTATACGTACGCCTGCTTGCCGCCCAGCGTTACGCGCTCGACCTCGGGATGCAGAGAGAGCGTGATGACGTCACCGTCATGCCACATGCAGCCGATCTGATTGTAGCCCTTTACCGCCTCGATCTGCTCACCGCAAACCGTCAGCACGGACTGCTTGCTCCATGCAGGCACGCGCAATTTCAGCGCAAACTGCTCTGGAGCCGACAGACCGATCTTGATCTGCACTTCGCCCTCGCCCTCGTAATCGCCCGAAAGCGTAAAGGTCACCGTCTGACCTGCAGGCGTGGTTGCTTGCACGATACCACCGTGGTAGCCGTTGAACACAAAGCCGTTCTTATAAGAAAGCACACCGATCAAGGGGAAGATCGCAGTGCCTGCCGCGCCAATACAAGCGCAGCAGCCGTAATAGCCGCCCGAAGAGAACTTCTTGAAGCCACCGATGCCAATGCCGCGCGGCTGATAGACCAAGGGGCTGTAGCTGTCAAACGGCACACCGGGGTACAGCGTCTTTTCCTCACGGCTGTACTGCTCCAAGCCAAAGGCGTTGATGCTGCCGTACAGCGCGTTGTATGCCGACTTTTCGATCTCCTCGGCATACCATTCGGTACCCGTCAGGCGCAACAGACGGTCAAGCAGACGCATCCACGTCACCGTCACGCAGGTCTCCTGCATGATAGCGTTATCCTCGACCTGCTCGGTCTGCACGAGTGCCGAGTGGTCGAACAGCTCGTGCGTACAGCCTGCACAGCCGATGATGGTAATATCGCTATCTCTGACCGCACGAACGAATTTTTCAACAATATGTAAGTAACGCTCTTCCCCGGTCACCTCGTACCAAGCCAAAGCGCCCTCAAAATAGGACATCATTTCGTAAGCCTTGACCTGCGGATACTGGTAAGGATAGATCTCATCCGCCTCCGCAAGCTCCAAAAGGTTGCCGCCGTGGCAGCCGCCCTGATCCAGGACGTACTTACTCCAGTCAAGGAATTTCTGCTTGCCCGTCAGCTTATAAAGCTGAATCACAGGCTCAAGAATGGTGCTGGAATTCAGTCCTGCCCATGCGGCAGAGGTATCAAGAATCGACTTTTGTCCCTCGCCGTTGCCAAGATGCTTGATCAGGTAGTCCACGTGCTTTTCCATGCAGTCAAGAATTCGTGCCTTAAACGCCTCATCGCGGCAGATGCCGTAGAAATACAAGCTGCCAACCAGCACGTACTTGCGCGCCCAGATATCCCAGCCGCCAAACTCGTGCGAGACGGGATAGGAGGCAATTCTGCCCAGCTCGTCCTGCGTGTCAAGCAGATCGGACACCGTCTTATACAGAATCTCGTAAAGCTCCTCGTCGGGCGCATATGCGTAAGTCAGACACGCACCGCGCATCATCTTGCCGTAGTATTCGCCTCTCCAGCCCCAGTCGCAAAAGTCGGGGCGTTCAACAAACACCTGCACGAACTTTTCCCAAAGCACCTTGTCCTTGAGCTGCTTTTCGAGAATAAAGCGCGCGTGCGCATCGGCAACGCCCGTATAGCGTGCCGCACCCGCGGGGAGATAATTGTAAGCGTAATTCATAGTGGACTCCTTTCTGTGATCGATAAATTCTTTCATTTTCGTTTGCGGCGAGAGCAAGCCCCCGCCTTATGTACAGAAAAACTTGTGGGAAAATTTATGAGTTTATTCTTCCTCGCTTGATTCTGGATTCAGATGTTCGTTAAATGCCTGTCTCCATGCTTCAACATCATACCAAGGGCAGCCTTTGCATCCGTTTTCATCTGCTTTACTTGTGCCTTGCCATGTCTCATTTCCATCTGGATACCAGAGAATGCCAAAGAAATCTCCTCTAATACCATCAATAACACATCTCTGACAGTATCTCTCTTTATGTAGATTGGTCTGATTTGAAAGAATTTGGAACTTGCCAGATATTTCTTCTGGTGTCATATCTGTATGGTTGACCGTTTCACCATTTACCCATCTGGAAGAGGGGAACTTATGGTCAATAATACAAGCACTCGAGCTCAGTGGTGTGCCAAATGCACAATCTTTGTTCGGCAGTGTCTGCAAAATCTTCTTTCTAAGTGCTGCCGAAATGGTGAATCTCTTTTGATTATCTGCAGCGTGTCTTGGAAGTCTGATTAGCAAGTCAAAATACTGTTTTTTACCGCAAGAAGAACACTCCAATTTCATAGTTGCAATGTGATAACCCATTTGCCTTAAGGAGCGAATACGAGCACCAGGTTGTGGATTAACTTCGGGAACAGGACCACACTTTCTGCACAACCATTTTGTTGTTCTTTCTGTTCCGTTCAATGCATCAAATACGAGTTTTGTATCTTCGGAGTTCTTATCGTTCCAGAATGCATTCTGGTCCTGTTGCCATGCTGGAAACTCGGCAGGATTCAATGCAGAGTAACATATTCTTGCCCATTCAAAGACGTCTTCTTGTGTGAATGGGACATTTACTCCTTGATACTTTGCTCTAAGTGGAATGGCGCCATTCCACACAATTCCATGATATTTAAATCTTACTTGCAGATAGTAGTCCTCCATTTTTTCAATTTGGAAAAGACTTAATATTTTGATATTACCATCAACTGTTTTATTTTCAAATGGATACACCATCGTTTATTCCTCCGTTTTCTTTCTTCCGAGCTTACCTCGTTGCTGAACCAAAGACTTTTTCTCAATCTCCTCTGGAGATTCGGTTGAAGCACATTCTTTCAACACTTTCTCAAGCCTTTTGTTGATATTGAGTTGTCGTTCTTCTTTTCGTCTTAAAATGCCTGCACAGCCGGTTGGAGAAATATAAATATCCGGCACATCATCACTGGAAACAATGTCTTTCATATCTCCAAAGACAATATCCTCTGGTTTCTCAGTACAGTTAATGATCATCCGTCCAATGCTAATAATACCTTTTGAAAAATCATGGTATTCAAAATCATTTTCTGACTGAATCGGAATAGGTCTTACAAACGGTTTGCGCTTTTCAAGAATTCGTTTGCCAATCCACTGAATTACTGGAACCGCCCAGGAGTTGCCAAGTGCTTGATAGCGATTTGATTTTTTTGAAGATTTGAGATTTGTATAACCATCCCCGAAACCCATCAACCTTTCGCACTCTAATGGAGATAATCTTCTGATTTTTCCGTCTTGGACTACAAACAACGAACCATTATTGGCGGCTGCGTTTCCGTTCCATTTGGTAGCATAAGAGGAATACAGGCAGTCGGTGTAATTTCTGAAAACCTCAAATGTATGTCCATCTTTTTCAAATAAAATACTGTCCTTTACCTCTGGATATGTGAGTGAGAGGTCATTTGTGTGTTTTTCAAACAATATCCATTCTGGATTGATTGCTGAATCCGCAGCAATAACATACAATCGCTTTCTCTGCTGTGGAATGCCAAAATACTTTGCATCCAACACTCTCCATACAACTGTTTTCCATGGTCCTCTAAGGATACCTGCAGACGGATAAGTTCCGTTTATGTTGATTGCTGTGTTTAATCCAGCTAACGACGAAATCAAACAACCAAAAGCATTGGTTTTATCAGAGAGAACACCTTCAACATTTTCCCAAAAAACAATGGATGGTGCTAATTTCAATTCTTTTCTGACATCATCATTTGCCCGTACAATATCAACAAATTTCAAAGTCAAATTTCCTCTGTCATCGGTCAACCCCTTTTGCCACCCAGCAAAAGAGAACGCCTGGCAAGGTGTACCGCCACAGATTAAGTCAACGGTTTCAATCTCTCTATTTTTAATTTTTTCTGGAATTGCCGTCATATCACCAAGGTTTGGAATTGTTGGGTATTTCTCTTTCAAAAGACGAGAAGGAAAGTCTGCAATTTCAGAAAACCAACTAAAAGTATATCCAAGAGGCAACCATGATGCAGACGCAGCCTCAATGCCTGAGCAAACACTACCGACTTTTAATGACTTTTGTTTTTTGCTTGGCATCAGACCACCTCCACATTCTTCTTTGGTATATACTCAATAATATTGCCATAGGAAACACCAAGAGCAGCACAAATCTTATTGATAACAGTCATTGATACATCTTCGTTTCTGGTCAGCTTAGTTATCGTGTTTAGAGATATTCCTGTTATTTTTCGCACTTCTGCTTTGGTCATTCCTTTTTCTATCAGTAAGTGCCATAAAGACCTATATAAAATCATAAAATTTCCTTTCTCGTCAGGCACACAACACTCTCTACATGTCCGGTACGCGGGAACATATCAACCGGCGTGACCTCACCGATTTCGTAGCCGTTCTCCCTGAACCACTTGCAATCTCTTGCCAGCGTATCGGGGTCGCAGGAAACGTATACCACGCGCGGAATGCCCAGCTCTGCAAAGCACTTGACAAGTGCCTCGGTGCTTCCCTTTCTGGGCGGGTCGATGACCGCCACGTCAGGGCGCGTGCCGCCGCAAGCCGACAGAATGACCTGTGCGTCACCCGCGTCGTTACAAATAAAGGTCGCGTTTTCCACGCCGTTGCGTGCGGCGTTCTCGCGTGCGCACTCCACCGCCTCGGGCACGATCTCAATGCCCACAAGGCTGCGCGCAAAACGCGCCATGGAAAGCCCGATGGTGCCCGTGCCGCAATACAGGTCTATCAGCACCTCGCCGCCACTCAGCGCCGCCTTTTCGCGCGCCAAGCCATACAGCAGCTCCGCTCCTTGGCGGTTGACCTGATAGAACGAGCCGGGCGAGATCTTAAAGGTCAAGCCGCAAAGCTCGTCCTCAATATATGCCTGTCCCCAAACCGTGCGGTATTCCTTACCCAGCACGACGTTGGTATTTTTCTCATTGAAATTGAGTACCACGCCCACGATCTGCGCAAACTGTGCCGTTACCTTGGCAGCAAACTCGCGCTCTGCAGGCATACCCTTGCCGTTGAGCACAAGGCAAAGCATGATCTGCGCCGAGTCCTTGCTCTGTCGCAGATAAATGTGACGCAAAAGTCCCTTACCCGTGACCTCATCGTATGCCTTAATGCCCTTTGCATCGCAAAACGCGCACACGAATGCCACGATCTCACCAAACACGCCGGGTTGCAGGGCGCACTTATCCGCTTTGACCAAATTGTGCGTTTTGGCGGCAAAAAAGCCAGCCTCCATGCCGCTCTTGCCCTGCTTGACGGGATACTGCCCCTTGTTGCGGTATCCGCACGTCACGCCCGTATTTCGCACGGGAGCGACCTTGACGTCGGCAAGTCCTACCTTCAAAAAGGCATGCTGCACGTAATTTCGCTTGCACTCCAGCTCGTGCTCGTACGTCACATAGCGGTGCACGCAGCCGCCGCAAGCGTCGGGAGCGTGACAAAAGATCTCGGTCGCGCGCACGTCCGAGGCACGTTCAATCTGCTGCAGCTTACCCACGGCAAAGCTTGCGGTGTCCTTGATAATGCTGACGCGCACCACGTCACCGCTCACCGCACCGCGCACAAATACGGTCTTGCCCTCAATATGCCCCACGCCGCAGCCAAGGTTATTGACGTCGGTGATTTCCAGCGTATATTCGCTGCCCTTGGGGCAAACAACTCTATCCTTTTTGTCCATCAGACGTAAAATTCCTTCATATCGTCAAGACGCAGGCAGCCGAGAAGACCGCCGTCCTTGACGCCGCAATTGATGTTGACACCGCCGTTACCAAAGAAAATTTTGCCGTTGCCACCATTTTCCTCGGTCATGGGTACGTGACCGACAACCACGGTCTTGTTCTTGAACAAACGCTTGGAAAGATCCAGCGGCTCGGTCATAAATACCTCGGGCTCACAATTCTCCAGCTTCATACCCTGCTTATAGTCCGCAATGCCTGCATGCACCAGAACGTAGTCCTCACCGTCCACGCGCACCTGCTCGTAAAGTGCCATATCGGACAAGTAATCGATCACGCCCTCGCGCATCTCGCTGTCCAAAGCGCGGAAGCCGTCCAAGGTCGCCTGTCCGCCATTCTTGACCCACTCCTGCATGTCCGCAATAAAGTCGGCATCGGGAGTCTGCTCACCCGAAAGCATCTTTTCAAAGCCTGCAAGCATGCGCAGGGCAAGAAAATCGTGCTCGCCTGCGATTGCGTACACGTTATATCTCACGCTCAAGTCGCCAATCAGCTCCATAGACTGCTCGCCAAAGTCCACAATGTCGCCAAGCACGTACAGAATGTCGGTCTCCTTGAGTCCGATCTTGTCGATCAGCGCCTTGAATTTATCGTAATTGCCATGTAAATCAGATACTACGTATGTCATATTCAATCTCCTTTATATTACAGTAACCTTGCAGCTTTTGATCACGTCAGCGCGTACCTCGGAATCAACCTCTGCCACCAAGGCACAAAGACGCTCACAGATGGGATTTTCAGTATGGAAGTGCCCTGCCACCAGCAAATTGATGCCGCGCGGCTCGGAAATCTGCGAATATTTGAGTTCTCCTGTCAGGAAGGTGTCCGCGCCTGCAGCAAGCGCCACGCCAATCTCATCCTTGCCGCTGCCACCAACCACGGCAACACGGTGCACGGGAAGTCCCGCATCCGCGCAAAGCACGGCAGGAGCACCCAGCGCAGCCTTTGCCTTTGCGGCAAAATCCGCGGCAGGCATAGGCGCGGGCAGATTGCCTACGCGCATAATGCGCTCATCGCCTGCGATCTCGATATGTTCAAGACCCACCAAAGACGCTAAAATATCGTTCACGCCACCCTCGGCAGCGTCAATTCTCGTATGGAAGGATACCGCACTGATACCCGCGCGGCACAGACCGATCACCTTTGCGCCGTCATGATCGTCGGCACACACACTCTTAAGTCCACTCCACAGCATCGGATGGTGCGTAAAGATCAGGTCATAGTCCTCGGCAATTGCCGTATCCACCACCTTTGCCGTTGCGTCCAGCGCAACCAGCACGCGCTTTACCTCTCTGTCGGGGTCGGGGCAGACGGCCATGCCGTCCTTATCCCACTCGCAGCCAAGCTCACGGGGTACAAGCGCGCAAAGCGCACGATAAAACTCTCTTACGGTCATATTTACTCCTTATCTCGGATACGGGCGTGCAGCGCATCGATCTTGGCAAGCATGTCAAGCTCAAACGCAGCGTCCTTGCCGCCCATCCGTTTGCCGTCTGCGCCTGTTTGCAAAAGACGGCGTTTATTTTCCAGCAGCTCCGAAAGGAGCGGGTGCATATTTTCAATGTTATGACTGCCAAACCACAGCGCCATATCGTCCTCGCTTCTCACGACGCCGTCGTATTCGGCACAAATGATCTGGTAGACCTTGTCTTCCTTGACTAAGGTTTGGTCTATGATGCAAAATCCGTTTTGCAACAGGTATGCACGCAAAATTTCGGCATGCGACATAGGCTGCAGCACAAGGCGGATGCGTGCGTCACGCGTCCAAGGGGCTGCGTCAATAATCGAGGCGATCAGCTCGCCTCCCATGCCGAAAATGGTGATATCCTCGGGGGCATACTGCTCAATGCCGTCAAGCCCCGGGGTGCAGACGGTTGCAATCTTGTCAGACAGTCCCGCAGCGGCAATATTGCGGCGTGCATTTTCCACGGGACCGCGGTTGATATCCGACGCCACCGCGCGCGGACAAATGCCGTTTTGGCATGCGTATATAGGCAGGTGTGCGTGATCCGTTCCCACGTCCGAGAGCACCTTGCCCACGCGCAGATACGGAATCGCCCCCGCCAGTCTTTGATCAAATCGTTTTTCTCTTTTGTTCATGTTATGTAAAACTGCGGGGTAACGGACGGCTGCGCCGTCCGTTACCCATGGTTATGCTTACTTGTCTGCCAGGTAAGCGTTGAGCTTTGCTACCAGCTCGTCTGCGTCGGTGCCGTGTACTGCACAAGCGTCCTCGATGCTCTCGCCTCTGGATGCAGGGCAGCCCAGGCAGTGCATGCCGATCTCAAAGAAGAAACGTGCAGTGCCCTGATCGTAATCCAAAACGTCGCCGATAATGCTGTTCTTGGTAACCTTCATTTTTATAGTCCTCCGTAAAATGAATATAGTTTTACACATACTATTATAGGCTTTTTTACCTCTCATGTCAAGCGTTATTTTTTAACAGAGCATATAAAAACACCCGCTACAGACATTCATCTGTTAGCAGGTGTCATATCCTTATATGATTTTTTCT
This sequence comes from Eubacteriales bacterium, assembly GCA_045652835.1. Classification (GTDB taxonomy): domain Bacteria; phylum Bacillota; class Clostridia; order Oscillospirales; family CAG-272; genus SVQP01. Next base: position 9,674 of record JAZOLE010000105.1, read on the forward strand.
GCCTCTAATCTCAACAAATAAAACTCTCGAAGCCAAACAGGCTGCTCATCCACGCATAACGCGAGTTTCTCCAGCGTTCTTTTCCCCACTCTCCTGTCAAGCACAGCGAACATTCTGACCAACGGATTGACGGAATAAATGCTATTCCCGATATCCTGATTGCGGTATTGCTCAAGTGCCAGGCAAAATTCCTCGTCCAAATATTCAGTGCGCCGATCCAGCGGAATTTTCTCCACCAAGGGCCAGAATTCCATCCAATATTCACCCATGCCCATGGGCTTCTTATTTTGGGTAAATCCATTTTCAATGAAGTACGTATTGACAGTCTCCCAGGAAAAGCGTTTGACTTGTCTGCCGTCAATGCAAACCTCAAAAATTCTGCACCCATCCATACCAACGTAGGTGGTACAGCCATATCTGACTCTGCCGTGCAGCACTTGGGCAAGCATTTCTTGCTCAAGATATTTACGCATACCGCTCCACGAGCCCAAAATCTTTCCCATTCACTTACCTCAGTTTTCTTCCGACAATGATACAATCCCCGATTTCTGCGGGAAAGAAGGATCTTTTTGCGTCATGGACAACAGTCTGCAAGCCGCGCCCTCGGGGTGATTTCGCCCTGATTCCCAAGCCTCCACGGTTTTGACAGAAACACCTAAATAACCCGCAAACAGCTTTTGTGTCAGCCCCGTACTCTTGCGGATGGCTTTGATCTCTTCGGGGGCAAAGCAACCGATCGGCTCTACCGTTAAAACAGTTGTTTTTGCTTTCAATTTGCCTTTCTCATGCGCAATCGCTTGATCAAGTCCGGTTTTGATATCATCAAAAATGCCCATATCGTGCCTCCTTTACTTCTCATTTTCGCGCAGTTGATTCTCAAGCGCTTGGATCATTTGCTTGATTTCTGCTCTCTCCGAATCCGTCAAGTTGTCTTTCACATTTTTAGGATATGCAGTAATCAAAAAAATCTTCTCATAAACTTCAAAATCCACATATATAATCCGAACGCTTCCACTCTTCCCTCTTTGCTCGAAAGCGAATCTCATTTTCCGAACGCCGCCCGTTCCTTTCATGACAGCACCGACCTTGGGATCTGACAACAATTCTTCCTGTAATCTTCTCAAGTCATCATCGCTAAGCCCCATTTCTTTCCATCGGGAACGAAAAATCGGCAGTTCTACAAATATTCTTGTCATACATATCTCCTGTAACCCTGAACTTGCATACTTATTATACCCTATTTAATAGGATTTGTCAATACCCATAATGAAACAATCATTTTGAAAAATAAATCTTTACAAATCTCAAATTATATGTTATAATAGTATGATTATACCTATGCGCAAAAGGAGGCGACGACGTGAAAACCCAAAAAGCGGCAGAAACCAAGCAAAATAAGCTTGTTCTGCCCATATACGCTGCACTTTGCGCGTTGTTTGCCAGCGGTGCCATCATCGGCATCACGGTGCTCTCCAGCCCTGCGCTGCAATGGAAACTGTTTACCGCGCTGCTGCCCGAATACGCCGTTTGCTTTGCTATTGCGTTCGTGGTCGTGTACGGTTACGGCTCGATTCTTCCCAAAATCGTCTACCTGACGCTCCCCGCAGCCGTTCTTGCTTGCGGTGTGCGCACCACCTTTGCATCCGCGCCCTACTCAAGGCCACTGGTCATTGCGCTGATCTTTACGCTTTTGTGCGCGGCTGCCATCGCGGCAAGCATCCGGGCGCTGCAAAGCTTTCCCGATGCGCACAAAAAATCGGACAAAAAAGCACCCGTCACCGCGTTTGCCATTGTGGGCGTGGTTGCCGCAGCCGCACTTTCGCTGGGTCTGTTTATCTTTATCCTGAACGCGCGCCTGCAGGGCTTGCAGACGGGTAACACTGCCGGAGCCGAGATCGGTCAGATGCTGTACTTCATGCAGCACAGCGGTCTGCCCTTTACCACACTGGTGTCCGGTGTGCCGCAAAGCTATTTTTTGACCCAGTTCTCCCCTCTTTGGTATGTGATTTTACCCGTATATATTCTGTCCGGTCACAGCATGCTTACAGTAGGCATTGCCCTGTATGCACTCATGCTGACCGCGCTCGTGCCCCTGTGGCGCATTTGCCGCAGACACGCGCTCTCCCCCATGAAAACCTCTGCAATTTGCGCGGCATGTGCCCTGTGCCCCTTGATTTTGGGTGGCGGTGCATCGGGTGGCGCACTTGAAATGCTCTCGCTCCCCCTGCTTTTGTGGGTTGCCGACACGCTTGAAGGCAAGCGCCCCTACCTTGCGCTCATCCCCTTGCTCTTTAGCCTGTGCATCGGATTTGAGATAACCGTTTGGACAACCTTCGTTTGCCTTTACCACGCGCTTGGTGCAAAGCCCGAGCACAAGCGCGCCGCATGGATCTGCACAGCCGTATCTGCTGCTGCAACCGTAGCGACCACCGCGTATCTGATCGCAGTGCGCTCCCCCGTGATCACCAATCTGTTCTCGGGCACCGGCTTACAGCTTGATACCAAGCTGCTGTTCCTTTTGCTCTTACTGCTGCCGTTTGCGCTGCTCCCCCTGCTTTCGGGGCATAAAGCCGCACTCGTACTGCTTGTTCCGCTTGTACTGTTCCATTTGGTTGCAAACGCATCCGCATACAGCGGCGTGTTCTGCACCTATGCATTCCCTGCCGTGGCGGCTGCCGCGCTGCTTGCCCCCAAGGGTGCAGCAAATCTGCATGCCGAGATCAAGGGAATTTCGCTTGCACGTCTGTTGCCTGCGCTCGCGCTTTGCGCCGCCATGCTGACGGCAACGCCCTATGCAGCTCTCTTGACCGATCTGTACGCAGACACCGAGGAGCAAGCAAAAACGGACGCTGCACGCATGCACGAGCTGCTGGACGCGCTGCCCGAAAACGCAGCCGTGACCGCCTCGGACAGCCTGCTTTGCGCACTGCACGATCGCACGTGGCTGTTCTCGCTCGAAGCAGACCCCGCAAATCCCCAAACAAACGTCATCGTGCTTGACTTGCGCGAGGACTTTGTCTCCACAGATATGGAGCAATACACCGTATCCTACTACCAATCCCTTGGATACACGCTGCGCGACGATATGAGCCGCGACGGCATTTTGGCGGTGCTGTTTAAATAGTGACGCACTCCTCCCATACAAACCGAAATTAAAAATGAATTCTATATAAAGGTCAGGTAAATAACAATGATAGTTGCACTGGAAGAAGCAAGACTTGCCTTGTGTAATATGAGAGCGGATCTCAAGGAGCTTGGCGAGCAGCTCAAGATTGAGCAGGCACGCGCAACCGTTGAGGAGCTGGAGCAGCAGACCTCCGATCCCGCGTTCTGGAACAACCAGGAGAAATCCTCCAAGGTTCTGCAGACAATCAAGCAGCAAAAGGACAAGATTGAGAGCTATGAAGCACTTTGCACGCGTCTTGAAGATGCTATCGTGCTTGCGGAAATGGCAATCGACGAGGACGATGAGAGCTGCGTGGAAGAGGTGCAGAGCGAGCTTGCAGACATCACCGCGATCACCGAAAAGAAGCGCACCGAGGTACTGCTCTCGGGTGAATACGACAGAAATAACGCCATTATCTCGTTCCACCCCGGCGCAGGCGGCACAGGGGCGCAGGACTGGTGCCAGATGCTTTACCGCATGATCAACCGCTGGTGCGAGGCAAACGGCTTTAAGGTCAAGCTAACCGACTGGCTGGACGGCGATGATGCAGGACTCAAGTCCGCTACCATTTTCGTAGAGGGCGAGAACGCTTACGGCTTTTTAAAGAGTGAAAACGGCGTGCACAGACTTGTGCGCGTTTCCCCCTTCGACTCGGCAGGACGCAGACAGACCTCGTTTGCTTCCATTGAGGTCATGCCCGAATTTGACAAACTGGACGACGTTGTTGTGCGTGAAGAGGACTATGATTTCGTCACCTTCCACTCCAGCGGCGCAGGCGGTCAGAACATCAACAAGGTATCCTCCGCAGTTCGACTCATCCACAAGCCCACGGGTATCGTGGTGGCTTGTCAGACCGAGCGTTCGCAGCTGCAGAACAAGGAAACCGCAATGCGTATGCTTAAGTCCAAGCTCATGGAGATCAAGATCAAGGAAAGACTTGACACCATCGACGAGATCAAGGGTAACAAGACCAAGATCGAGTGGGGTTCTCAGATCCGTTCCTACGTCTTTATGCCCTACACGCTTGTTAAGGACCTGCGTACAGGCTTTGAAACAGGTGACGTAGAGGCAGTCATGGACGGAGAGCTGGACGGCTTTATCAACGCGTATCTCAAATCTATTTCACAATAATTCGCACGCAATAAGCGTACAGGAGGCAGTATGAAAACAGTATTGACCGCAGAAGTAAGTAAGGCAAATGACCGCTACACAATCGTAAATCACAATATCACCGAAAAGACCCTGATTCATCAGGCAGCTACCGCTGTGCTGAACACGCTGCAGGACGAGGGATACGATCTGCAAAGCCCCTGCATTCTTTGCGGCAACGGCAACAATGGCGCAGACGGCATGGAGCTGGCCTGCCTGCTCAAGGAGATCGGTGCTGACGTTACCGTGCTCTATCTCGGTCCGCTCACCGACATGAACTCGCTGACAAGACAGAGCGCGCAAAGACAAAGCACCCAATATGATTTTGACGCAGAGCTGATCGGTACACCCCAAACAGCGAATATGAGCGAGCAGTGTCAGGCTTACTACAAAAAGGTAGTGGGTCTGGAAATCCCTGTGCTGACCGCGCTTCCCAAGAACGCACTTTCGATTGATCATCCCGCATTCAGCGTGTTTGTAGACGCCGTTTACGGCACGGGCATGCAAGGCGAGATCACAGATCCGATCGTACGCGAAACCTTTTACCAGATCAACCACAGTACAATTCCGGTAGTTGCTGTTGACATTCCTTCGGGTGCTCATTGCGACACGGGTGCACTGGACCCCAACGCGCTTTATGCAGGTCAAACGATCAGCATGCAAGGCGTTAAGCTGGGTCATCTGCTTTTCCCTGCCGCTGAATACGCAGGCGTTGTAACGGTTGCCGACATCGGCATTGAGATTGATCCTACGTATCAGGATCGTCTTGTACATACTATCGAGGAAGAGGACCTTGAGACCATGCTTCCCGCCCGTCCCGTGCGTTCCAACAAGGGCACGTTCGGCAGAGTGCTGATCATCTGCGGATCGACAGGCATGGCAGGTGCGGCGCATCTTGCCGCACAGGCAGCTTACCGCGCAGGCGCAGGTCTTGTGGAAATTCTGACCCCTGCCAAAAACCGCACCATCCTGCAGCAGCTGGTTCCCGAAGCTATCCTGACCTGCTACACCGACTTCTCCAAGCTCAGAAAGGTCATCAAGGCAGCGGTTCGCCGTGCTGACGCTATTGTGGTCGGCTGTGGCATCGGTCGCTCCAAAATGGCAAAATATTGCGTCCAGTACGTACTCAAGAAGTCCAAGGTATCGGTTGTTATGGATGCAGACGCGCTCAACATTGCAGCAGATAAGCCTGCACTGCTCAAGCGCGTCAACAAGTTGAAAAAGCCGCAGATCGTAATCACTCCTCATCCCGCAGAGGCAGCCAGACTGATCGACAAAAAGATGACACCCGAAAAGGTGCTTGAAAACGTTTTTGCTGCTACCGAGCTGCTTTGCGACAAGTACAAGGTCAACGTACTGCTCAAGGATGCGCATTCTCTGATCTACTCGCATGACAAACAGCTCCGTTACATCAATCTCCCCGGAAGCACCGCGCTTGCTACCGCAGGCTCGGGTGACATTCTGGCAGGTCTGATCGGTGGTTTGGCAGCAGCCAAGACCAACGAGCACGCCCTGGCAACCACAACCGCCCTTGCCGCATACCTGCACGGTAAGGCAGGCGAGGCAGCCGAAGAAAAGGTGGGTTCGCGCGCGGCTATGGCAAGAGACATTCTGGACGGACTTGCAAACAGACAGTAATTTCCTTACAATATTATAAGCAACACGCTTGCAAAAAAGCGGTTGTCCAACACCACCCGGTATTGGACAACCGCTTTTCTTATTGGGGCCATCCCGATCGGACAGCCCCGTGTTTTTCATTTTTTACAGTATCAATTCGTGCAATCGATCAGCCTACCAGGTATCTGCGCAGCAGGATGACGTCCGCAACGTTGATAGTACCGTTGCTATCCATATCGGAAGCCTCGAGATCGATCTCAATCTCATAGCCGCCTGCAAGATAACGTCTGAGTGCCATAACGTCCGCTACGTCGATAACACCGTCGCCATTGACGTCGCCCGCCTCTTCTACCACGGTGATCTCGCCGTTTTGTACGACAAGATGCATGGGCTCCAGATCAGCGTTGAGCATGTTATCTGCGGTATACGAAACGTTGACGCTGTAAGATGTACCTGCCTGTGCATCCTCGGGCAACAGGAACGTAAGAACGATAATCGAACCGTTGCTGTAATCAGCACCGCTCAAGCCATCCCATACGAAGTTGCAAGGATTGGTGTATTCTGCAGGACGAGTGAACGCAAGAGAGTTCCACGCGCTTCCCGCATCTACTGCAACAAGGGTAAGAGCATCATCAAAATCAAGCGTGAGTACCGCACCGATGATACCGGGGTTGTTCTGCACGTCGATGGTAACCTGTACCAGGCTGCCTGCCTCTGCCTTCACACCGTTGACTACGATCGAAGCAAGAATGGGCAGAATCTCGGTCTCAAGGACTTCACCGCAAAGTGTGCATTCCTTGTGTCTGCTGCCTGCTTGCGTTGCAGTAGCTTCCACGTCTACGATCCAATCGCTCGTCTGATGCTCAAAGCAATCATCATTGAGCCATGCGATCATCTCGTCCAGATCGTCAAAGATTCTGGTCTCTGCGCCTGCCTGACCAATGTGGTACAGCGAGAGCAGCAGGTTGCCGTAAGCATCCTGAAGATTTGCGCCGATCGTAGCATAGTTGTTATAGCACCAGATGCCGTCAGCGTTTTCGCGCAGTCTGAAGATATTGATCCAGTCATGGTTGAGACCCGAATACTTGATCTCGGACTGATAAGACAGATACGGAACGTAGGTTGCGTACTCAATGTTCGTACCCTTGACCGCAATACATCTTCTCCACATAGTGCCGTCCTGCGTCAGGAATACCGCAACCTTTTCCAGCGTTGCATCGCTGTTGTAGTCCAGCATCAAGCCATATTCGTCAATCAGGCTGGGACCGTAATCGGAAAGGATATCGTCAATTTCAAAATACATACCGTACAGAGGATGCTCGGAAGGTGTGATATCTTCAATAAATCTGATACCGCAACGCGTGCACACGCCATCCACGTAGGAATGTCCAAGCACGGGAATTTCAAATTCCTCTACAGCACCGCAATCTGCGCAAGTGCAGGTCTTGGCACCCACTTCTTTACAAGTAGGAGCAAGCGTCTGCTCGCCTTCATTCCAGTTGTGTCCTGCAGGAATGATTTCGATGAACGCAAGTGCACAAACCGCACAAACCTTGGTCACAGAACCATCGGTGGTACAGGTCTTGTCAATCGTAACCACGTCACCCCACTGATGCGCTGCAGGGATCACACTGGTCTTGGTAGCACCGCAATTGCCGCAGGTAAAGGTCATTACGCCGTCACTTACACAAGTGGAGGCAATGGTGATTTCGCCCTCGTTCCATTCGTGACGAACAGGCTCTACGTAGGAATCTCTGTAGGAGTGTCCGCACGCACAAACGTACTCGGTGTAACCCATCGTCGTACAGGTGGGTTCAACAACCGTAACAACGTGTGCGTGGCTGTGCGTTTCTATGGTATGACCGCAAATATCACATACGTTGTCGCCGTCATAGTCATGCTCCAGCTTGTCAATGATCTGACGCTTGATCGCGCCGCAGCCGTCATTCTGACAGGTAAATTCAATATAGCCGTCCTCGGTACAGGTAGGATCCTGCGAGTCAGTGATCTGATAATCGTGCATAAGGGGTGCAATGAGCTCGCTGTAGGTATGACCGCAGCCGCAGGAGTAAATGATTTCACCCCAGGTTACGCAGCCTACCTCGGTGCGAGAGATTTCAATAAAGTTGTGGTAATGCACGGGAGCACCGCCTTGGTCAAAGCCACGGAGCACGGGGTGCTCTTCTCCCATTTCCCAAACTGCTGTGAAATCAAAGCCCTCAAATACTGCTTGGTTTAACAGATCGGACTGATCAACGTAAGTTGCACCGTCCGTATCAAGATAGGTGTAATAATAGCAATCCTCAATGCTACCGGTACCCTCGTTGGAGTGGATTGCACCAACGTAAACCGAATTGGTTACGGGAAGCTCACCGTAATAGAAGCATCTTGCCATGCCGGAGGAGCTATCCAAGAAGCCTACCAAGCCACCTACGTGTCCGTCTCTTGAGGAATTCACAACAATATCTGCATGTGCATAGCAATCGTAAATGATAGCGCCATAGCAGTTACCAATGATACTACCGATATCCAGATATCCATCGTTTCCGTCCACCGTGATCGCACCGGTAACATAGCAGTATCTGATCGTTACTTCATTTACGCTGCCGCCTGCCAAAATACCTGCCGCGCAACGGTAAGTATCAATTCCGGTCGCGGTGACGTACGCATCTTCAATGCCGAGATGCGAAATGGTTGCATAATTCAAGCAGCCAAACAAGCCTGTAAAGGAGGTGGTGGACTCAGTGATCAGCAAATTGGAGATGACACATCCGTTACCGTCAAACGAACCGTTAAACGTATAAGAGGTATTGTTGCTTGCGGAGGTAATTGTGCCTACACCGATGGGAGTCCATGCAATGCAATTCAAGTCAATGTTGTTCATCAACTTGAAGAAGGTATTTGCGTAGTTGTTACCGTTGTTCGTGGTCTGTGCCAGATATGCAAGCTGTGCACCGGTGTAGATCAGATAAGGATCTGCCTCGGTACCGCTACCGCCGCCGAATGCGTCGGCAATCGAGCCGTCCCACAGGTCCATATACTCTGCTGCACCGCAACGAGTACAAATGCCACCTGCAAAGCTATGACCGAGTTCGGGAATGATCTCAACCTGGGTCTCACCGCAACCGCAGAGATAGCCAATCTCACCTTCGGTCGTGCAGCCTGCCTCAGTGCGGGAGGTCTCGACAAAGGAGTGAATGTGAACACCGCCGCCTGCAGCAAAGCCCTGCAGCACGGGATATGCGTTGCCTGATTCATATGTCCAAACCGTTTCAAAGTCCCAACCGAGATAGGTTTCTACCCAATTGCGGGAAGCAAAGTTGGAAGCATCCGTACCGGTGCCGCCAAACGAATCGCTGCCCTCGGAGGAATAGTAGGAGTTGGAGATGGACTTATAAGAGATACCCTCGGAATCCTGTTCACCAATAAGCATATTGATCTTAGACTGATTGACGGTACTGTCACTGAAGCAGTTTTCCATATAGAGAGTTCCGTAAAACAGTGTTCCTATAAAGCCACCGTTGGCATTAACGGAAGGCGAGGTGATATTGCTGTTAGCATAGCAGTTGTAAACATACTTGGGACTTTCCACGCAGACAAAGCCGATCAAGCCGCCCATTGACAACTTGGAACTGTCGGAAGATGTAGTGATCAGATCACAATTTGCGTAGCAGTTTTCAACAGTCGACTCTCCTCTGACATCACCAATCAAGCCACCTGCTGCTTCTTCGCCTGTCAAACGCAAAAGTACAAAGGTAAGCGTACCCGTTGCATAGCAGTTGGACATCGTGGACTCGTGCAAGACACCGCACAAGCCGCCTGCGCGTCCACCTTCTGCCTGATAATCGTAGCCGACAACGCCTACGTTTTTCAGGCTCGCATTCTTCACGTTACCAAAAAGACCACTGCCGTTGAGAGAGTCTCTTGCTTCTGCGTAAACAATTTTTGCACCGTAAATTTCAAAGAAATTACCGTCAAAGGTTCCGGAGAAGCAATTGTTTTCCGTAATACCGATGGGCGTCCAATGAATTTGTGCCAGGTCAATGCTGTTGCCAAGGTAAATAGTCTTGCCGCTAAAGCTGTTTCCGTTGTTAACAAGCTGTGCCAAGCCGGCAAGCTGTTCTGCGGTATAGATAACAAACTCGGTATCCGAATCGTTATACCAAGAGGTATCCACAGTACCGTCCCAAACGTCCACAACAGGTGCTTGAACGTTGCCGCCATCGCTCAGGGAAAGTGCATAAAGGATCAGGTCATCATACAACAGCTCGGAATACGGGCCACCGCTGTTATAACCGTAATAGTGTTCCCAGGTCAAGCCGGATACGATCACGTGTCCGTCTCCCTGTGCATACTCTGCCAGGGTTGCTCTGCCCGAGGTATCGGTAAAGATCACGTTGCTGTTCTGGGGCAACGAGGTGAAATATACGTGGTTGCAAGAGTTACCAATCAAAACGCTCTGGTCGATGGTCTCGCCCGAAGAGTACTTTTGGGTTACGATGGGATGATCAGCATCTGCAATATAGTTCTGATTGCTGGTAATTTTTGTCACAGAAATGCTGCCCAGAAGTGTAGCAGAATCAGACGGATTGAGACAAGCACCGAAAATCAGAACGCCGCCAGAGGTTGCGTACTCGATCAGATCCTCGTTCTTTTCTGCCAATGCCTGATATACACTGTTGCTCTGGTCATTACCTACGAGGTATACAACCGCATATTCCTGCAATTTGGCAAGTGTGATTTCGGAAACAGAGATCTTATCCCATGCCTCGATCTTACCGTCGCTCAGCAGGTTGTTCAGCAGGACTGTATTGGAATCATAGTTCCAAGGCAGCTCTTCTTCCACGAGAAGCACGTTACCGATGCCCAGTTCCGGCTCCTCCTCTTCGGGAGCAGCTTCCCAAACTGCATACAAAACAACGTCGCTCTCACCCATGGTAAAGGTGTTGGTGCCGTCCTCGGTGAAATCGGGAGTGGTAGCACTATCGGAGGTTGCCCATCCCAAGAATACGTAGCCGCTTCTTATGGGCAAATAATCAAACAGAACCGTAACCGTATCACCGTTCGAATACGGAGTTACGTCTGTGGGCAGGTTGTTCGAGCCGCCATTGGAATGGTAGCTGACTGCTCTGTACGCATAACCTGCGGAAACGTTGTAGGAAGCCACGGTGTTGCCGTAAGCATCCTTGACAATAACGTCGATCGCGTAAACGCCCTGCGGAGCACCGTTTTCCAAGCGGAAGGTTACCTGCTTGCTTGTGCCCGAAGGAGTTACGTCAATGCTCTGGTCAAGCGCACTACCCCTCTGGTCGCCCGAAATAGTAGCTGCATACTCCAAGTAGTAAGTAACATCCTGATTGGATTCAAGATACAGATCGGTGGTGACTTGACCGTAGCTGTCAATCGAAGCGGAGAAGTCAAAGGTTGTAATATAAGGACCTTCGGGAACAACAGGCTCGCTGCCATCCTCTTCGGTAGTCAATTCAATCGAAACCGTTCTGACAAAGGCATGCCAACCGGACACGGAGTTATAAACCTTGAAATAATACTCGTGGCCTACAGTAAAGCAGGACGGGTCGATGGTAAATACCGTGGTATTCCACTGATTGTTCATGCCCGACAGATAACTGTCAAGCCTTGTTTCGGTTCCCGACGTAACATCCACAAGATATACGTAGTCAATCTCACCGCCCGATTCGTCTACGTCATAAGCATTGATAGTCAGACGTCCACGCTCTATAACTTCCGAATTGATCACAAAGGACAAGCCCCATCTTGCATAGGGATAATAATCGGCATTGGAATAGATATCGTATCCGCCGTTAGTAAAGGAGCTCTCATCGTAGTTCGGGCGAGTGCTCTCAGTCCAGCTGCTGCCTCCTGCATAGGAGTATCCGGAGCCCGACTTTCTTCCGCTATTGAAAAGCGCGTAAGAGTGGTTGCCGGAAAGGGTTTGCACTGTTCCCTGCGGAATAACAAGAGGTGCGTCAACAGCCAAGGTGTAGGAGCCGGTATTGGAGCCATACATTTTGGCTGCGATATAATAAACCGTATTCGCTGCGCACTCGTATTCGATTTCGAAATTGTTGCCGTTAGCATCATCACTTGATGCCAGCGAGTTGCCGTTTTCGTCCATCAGGATACCATAGGGGTCTCCGGACTGATTGGACGAATAGAAGGTATAAACGCCTGTTTCGGTGGGAACAAACTTGAAATACTGTATCTCACCGGAATACGTAATGTTGACCGTGGTAGTTGAATTTGCCGTGATCGACGTGTAATATGCGGGAGCTTCTGCAGACGCGGTAAACGACGCAAGCGGGAGCATCAACCCGAATATCATGCTAAACGCTATCATAAATGATAATGCGTTTTTCAATAAAAACTTGTTTTTATATTGAATACTCATATGCATCTCTCCTCATTTAACTGTTTCTTATCATAACCTTACCGCCCTCTACGATAAACGTGAGTCGGTTAAAGTCGTTATCATAAGCGACCGTCTTTATCAAAATACTGTACTCTCCCTGGGGTGCGTCATCGGATACGTCAAAGGTCAGAATCAAAAATTCTCCATCCTTGATATCCTGATCGTTGACTTGCTCGCCATCCCACATGAAGGTACATCCACTACTCAGATCGCCGGGGGTAGAAAAAGTCAAAATGTTTAATGCTTCTCCGCCGACTGCTTGGGTTAAGGTGAATGCGTTGGAGCTGTACTGAACAGTTACCATCAAACCCGCTATGCCGGGGTTATCGGTGATCGACAGTGCGATGGAAAGCTGATCTGTTCCCGGTACAACCTCTGCAGACGTGATTGTAATGGTGGGATTAAAGCCACACACGGTACAAGCACCGTCCACAATGGTATGCTCTGCAGCATCTGTGTTCTTGGTGTAGCAGCAGGAGTAAACCAGATAGTGTACGTCGGGGTGCTTGATCCAAACAAGCTCTCCCGCGTGATCTGCAAAATCACCGTACTCAGTGCCGCAAATCGCGCAAAGTGCTTTGCTTGTGCAAGTTGCCGTGCCACCCGAATGCGCTGCATAAGGCTTGGTTGTGATCTCACTGCACACCGTACAGGTAATTGCAGTGGTGCAATCGCCGTCATCTTCATCGGGCGCGTGATCTGCAAACTCACCATAGCTTGTGCCGCAAACCTCACACTGGGCAAGGGTTACGCAAGTAGCTGTGCCACCGGTGTGTGCCTCGTTTGCCTCGGTGGTAACTTGACCGCAAACCGTACAGGTAATTGCGGTAGCGCAGTCACCGTCATCCTCTTCAGGAATGTGATCCGCATATTCACCGTATGCCTTGCCGCAAACCTCGCACTCTGCAAATTGTTCACAAGTTGCCATACCGCCAACATGTGCCTCTCTTGCTTCCGTAGTCTCGCCGCCGCAAACCGTACAGGTAATCGCAGTAGTGCAGTCACCGTCATCCTCTGCGGGTACATGCGCTTGATATTTGCCGTATTCTTTACCGCAAAGCTCACACTGGGCAAGCGTTACGCAAGTAGCCGTACCGCCTGTATGACCTTCGTTTGCCTCGAGTGTAATCTCACCGCAAACCGTACAGGTAATTGCGGTAGAGCAGTCACCGTCATCCTCTGCGGGTACGTGTGATGCATATCTGCCGTATTCATTGCCGCAAACCTCACACTCGGCAAGCGCTACGCAAGTAGCTGTGCCACCGGTATGTGCCTCGTTTGCCTCGGTTGTTACTGCTCCGCAGACCGTACAGGTAATTGCCGTGGTGCAATCACCGTCATCCTCTGCTGGAACGTGATCGGCAAGCTCACCATAGCCCGTGCCACAAATTTCGCATTCTGCCAGAGTTGCACATGTAGCCGTGCCACCGGTGTGAGCCTCGTTGGCTGCGGTGGTAACTGCACCGCAAACCGTACAGGTAATTGCCGTAGTGCAATCACCGTCATCTTCGCCCGCAATGTGGGCTGCATATTCGCCATATTCTTTGCCGCAAACCTCACACTCGGCAAGCGCTACGCAAGTAGCAGTACCGCCGGTATGTGTCTCGTTTGCCTCGGTGGTAACTTCACCGCAGACCGTACAGGTAATTGCCGTAGTGCAATCACCATCGTCCTCTGCGGGAACGTGGTCCGCGTATTCACCGTATGCCTTGCCGCAAACCTCACACTCAGCAAGGGCTACGCAAGTAGCAGTACCACCGGTATGTGCCTCGTTTGCCTCGGTTGTAACTGCACCGCAAACCGTACAGGTAATTGCAGTGGTGCAATCGCCATCGTCCTCTGCGGGAACGTGATCGGCGTATGCGCCGTATTCCTTACCGCAAACCTCACACTGGGCAAGGGTTACGCAAGTAGCCGTGCCACCGGTGTGTGCCTCGTTTGCATCGGTTGTAACTTCACCGCAAACCGTACAGGTAATTGCAGTAGTACAATCGCCATCGTCTTCACCCGCAACATGGGCTGCATATTCACCGTATGCCTTGCCGCAAACCTCACACTGAGCAAGGGTTGCACAAGTGGCTGTGCCGCCTGTATGAGCCTCGTTTGCTTCGGTTGTCACTGCATCGCAAACAGTACAGGTAATTGCCGTAGTGCAATCACCGTCATCCTCTGCGGGAACGTGATCGGCATATTCGCCGTATTCCTTACCGCACACTTCACATTCTGCAAGACTTGCGCAGGTTGCAGTGCCGCCCGTGTGAGGAACAACGCTATCGGTAACCTCACCGCAAACCGTACAGTAAACTGCCGTGGCGCAGTCGCCATCGTCTTCGCCCGGAATATGGGCTGCATATTCGCCGTACTGCATACCGCAAACCTCACACTCGGCAAGCGCTACGCAAGTAGCAGTGCCACCGGTATGTGCCTCGTTTGCTTCGGTTGTAGTTTCACCGCAGACCGTACAGGTAATTGCCGTGGTGCAATCACCGTCATCCTCTGCTGGAACGTGATCGGCAAGCCCACCATAGCCCGTGCCACAAATTTCGCACTCTGCCAGAGTTGCACATGTAGCCGTGCCACCGGTGTGAGCCTCGTTGGCTTCGGTTGTAACTGCACCGCAAACCGTACAGGTAATTGCCGTGGTGCAATCACCGTCATCTTCGCCCGCAATGTGGGCTGCATATTCGCCGTATGCCTTGCCGCAAACCTCACACTGGGCAAGTGCTACGCAAGTAGCAGTACCGCCGGTATGTGTCTCGTTTGCCTCGGTGGTAACTTCACCGCAAACCGTACAGGTAATTGCCGTAGTGCAATCACCGTCGTCCTCTGCAGGAACGTGATCGGCATATTCGCCATATTCTTTGCCACAAACCTCACACTCGGCAAGGGCTACGCAAGTAGCAGTACCACCGGTATGTGCCTCGTTTGCCTCGGTTGTAACTTCACCGCAAACCGTACAGGTAATTGCCGTAGTGCAATCGCCATCGTCCTCTGCGGGAACGTGGTCGGCGTATGCGCCGTATTCCTTGCCGCAAACCTCACACTGGGCAAGGGCTACGCAAGTAGCTGTACCGCCGGTGTGTGCCTCGTTTGCCTCGGTGGTAACTGCACCGCAAACCGTACAGGTAATTGCAGTAGTGCAATCGCCATCGTCTTCTGCGGGAACGTGATCGGCATATTCGCCGTATGCCTTGCCGCAAACCTCACACTGGGCAAGGGTTGCACAAGTAGCCGTACCGCCGATGTGGGTCTCATTAGCTGCGGTGGTAACTGCACCGCAAACAGTACAGGTAATTGCCGTAGTGCAATCACCGTCATCTTCGCCCGCAACATGGGCTGCATATTCGCCGTATTCCTTACCGCACACTTCACACACAGCAAGGCTTGCGCAGGTTGCAGTACCGCCCGTGTGAGGAACAACGCCATCGGTAGCCTCACCGCAAACCGTGCAGTAAACTGCCGTGGAGCAGTCACCGTCATCCTCACCCGGAACATGGGCTGCATATTCACCGTACTGCATACCGCAAACCTCACACTCAGCAAGTGCTACGCAAGTAGCCGTGCCACCGATATGGGTCTCGTTTGCTTCGGTTGTAGTTTCACCGCAGACCGTACAGGTAATTGCCGTGGTGCAATCACCGTCATCCTTGCAGGGCTGGTGCGCTGCAAGCTCACCGTATTGTTTATCGCACACTTCGCATCTTGCCAAGCTTGTGCAAGTTGCCACACCGCCCGTATGTGCTTGAGCAGCGGGAGTTGTGACACCTCCGCACACTCTGCAAACAATAGCCGTAGTGCAATCGTTATCATCCTCACCGGGTACGTGCTCTGCTAACTCGCCGTATCCCTTGCCACACACCTCACATACCGCAAGGCTTGTGCAGGTTGCAGTGCCACCCTTGTGAGAAACATTGCCATCGGTAACCTCACCGCAAACCGTGCAGTAAACTGCCGTGGAGCAATCGCCGTCATCCTCACCCGGAATGTGGGCTGCATATTCACCGTATTCCATACCGCACACCTCACACACAGCAAGACTTGTGCAAGTCGCCGTGCCGCCGATATGCGATGCATTTGCTTCGGTGGTAACTTGACCGCAAACCGTACAGGTAACGGCTGTGGTGCAATCACCGTCATCCTCTGCGGGAACGTGGGCTGCATATTCACCGTATTCCATACCGCAAACCTCACACACAGCAAGGCTTGTGCAAGTCACAGTGCCGCCGGTATGCGATGCATTTGCCTCGGTGGTAGCTTCGCCACAAACCGTACAGGTAACGGCTGTGGTACAGTCACCGTCGTCCTGATCGGGAGTGTGGGCTGTGTATTCACCGTATTGTGTACCGCAAACCTCACACGTAGCAAGACTTACGCAAGTTGCGCTGCCGCCCGTGTGCGAGTCCTTTGCCGTGGTAGTGATATCACCGCAAATCGAGCAAGTAATCTCTGTGGTGCAATCTCCATCATCCTCATAGGGTGCATGGGGCGCAAACCAACCGTACTGTCTGCCGCAAATTTCACACTCTGCCAATTCGGTACAGGTTGCCATGCCGCCTGTGTGCGCCTCGTTTGCTTCGGTCGTAATCTCACCGCAAATCGAGCAAACAACTGCAGTGGTGCAGTCCTTGTCATCCTTGCCGGGCAAGTGCTCTGAAATCTCTCCGTATTCCTTACCGCAAACCTCGCAAGCAGCAAGGCTTACGCAGGTTGCGCTGCCGCCCGTATGCGTCTGGTTTGCCTCTACAGCAATATCTCCGCAAACTGTACAGTTAACAGCCGTTGTACAGTCTCCGTCATCTTCACCGGGTACGTGCGCTGCAAAGCTACCGTATTCCTTGCCGCAAACCTCACAGCTTGCAAGACTTACGCAGGTTGCACTGCCCCCCGTATGCTCTGCATTCGCGGAAACCAAAATCTGGTTACAGCCCTGGCATGAAATGGGTGTGGTGCAGTCGCCGTCATCCTCGCTTGGCACGTGCTCCAAAAGCTCACCATAGCCCTTGCCGCACACCTGGCACTGTGCCTGCTGTGCACAGCCGGCAGTTCCGCCAATGTGCGCCTCGTTGGCAGGCGTCATCACCTCTCCACATGTCGCGCACATATCTGCCGTGGTGCAGTCCCCGTCATCTTCGCCGAGCACGTGTCCCGTTGCGGGAACCGTCTCGGCATCTGTGATGCCGCATTTTGCACATTGGCGTTCACGCATGCCGTCTTCAGTACAGGTTGCTTCGGTTGTGACCGTCCACTTTTCCCATTGGTGCAGGCATATGGCATCGAGGTCACATGCCGCCAAACCGATCACACAAAAAGCAACCACCAGCAAGCCAAAAACACCTGTTATCAACTTATTTTTAGCCCTCATAGTGATACCTCCGTTTCGGATTTTTTATCTTGGTTGTCAAAATCCCAAGAGCGTTGAAAACAGCCCTTGCATACAATATATGCACGTCATTTCCCCAAACACAAGAGAAACGACTTAACCGTCTGATGCGAAAACAGACGGTTAAACAGGACTATCTAAGCCTATAGTAGCACAAACACTCACGGATGTCAATACCTTTTGCGGTATTTGTACATTTTATTCCTTAAATTCTATAAATATTATATATAAGAAAAAAGCAGAAAATCCCCCTCGGATGAAAAAATCCGAGGGGGATGCCGATTCAGTCGGGCAGTTTGTGTTTATGATGAATGTCTGACGTTGATCTTAAGCAGCTCATCAACCAAGGCATTGTCAATAACCTCGTTGGCAGCCTTGCCTGCGTAACGGGCAGCTCTGTACGCCTCGAACAGCTGCTTTTCATCGTCCTCGATTGCGATCTCTTTGCCGATCTCATCCGGTGTCTGATGATACTTCAGGCGATAGCCCTGCTTGATCTTGCGGATCATATAGTCCACAAAAATGAAGCGCACGCGCGCGGCATTGTCAGGCAGCTCGTGCCATTTGCCCTCGTTGCGCAGCTTTTTGGCTTTCCTTGCCTTGGCAGGCTTTTCTACGTAAACAAAGCTCTTTTCATCCTTGCCCTTGAGCCTTTGCTTGCCGATCGAAATGCCCACAAGACCCAGCACGCGATCCAGCGCCTTGACCACAGGCTTTGCCACGCGCTTACCGATTTCCAGCGCCTTGAGCGCTATTTTACGCTTGAGCGACGGGCTGAGCATGCGGAAGAATTGCACAATGGCAAACACCGTGCCAAAGATGACCATGAGCACGCAGACGCCTCTGATCTTATCACCGTGCAGCACCAAAAATTCGTTGGAATAATCAATATTATGCGCAGCAAAATATCTTGATCCCCAAAGGCCCACACCGCACAAAATCAAGCCTACGATGCCCAAAATCAGCCTCTTTTTATTGATGGTACGCCAGATCTCCAGAAAATCCACGCCGCTGACGCTATCCTCGGCGCGTGCGCGCTTTTTGCGCACTACCTCGGTCTGTTGCGTCTGAGCATCGGATGTGTCGCCCTCTACGTGCGAAGCGTCGAGAGCACCGTCCCCTGCCTTGTTTTTCTTTGACTTTTTGGGCGCACTCGATCTGTATTTTGACGCCGCCTTGCGGCACTTTTGCGCCTGCTGTGCACTATCGGAATACGTGGAAATCTGCTCAAAGATCTCGGCAGCCTCCTCGTACTCGGGGCCTGATTGCGCTTTTTCAAACATCTCCAGAGCAGCCGCATAGGCACTCTCGGTATAATGCTTTTGGTATCGCTCGGCAAGATCACGGGAGTCCTTATACCCCTTGATCTTGTTCATTTTGAAGTACGCCTCGCGCATATCCTGCCAGCGTCCCTCGCTCTGCTCGTACAAGGCGATCGCCTCGGCATAGCACATAGCCGAGCCCTTTGCCTTATAGGTGCGCGACCATTCGCGCGCGTCCATATAATCCGAGATCTGTGCAAGAACCTCCGCTGCTTCGAAAAAGTCCTCACTTGTCAAATCGGTACGCGCAGAAAACTCCTCGCGGTACTCACGGTACGCGCCTGCAGAGGCGGCGCGGATGCACTTGGTATAATAGGTGGAGGCGTCCTTGAAGGTATCCAGCTCACGGAACTGCTTGGCAAGCTCCAAAAACTCTCTCCAGGTGGAGGTGCTCGCAAACCGATGCATCAGCTCGGTATAGCGTATGTTCAGTTGTGCTTCACTCGCCATCCCATGCGTCCTCCCCTTCCAAAATGATGACCTGCACCGAGTTGCCAAGACGCTCCAGCGCGTCCGTTTTCGCCTGCACGTCGGGGTTTTCTGCAAATGCCACGATCACGATCTCGGTATCTGCCATGCCCTCGGTCACAGCACTTTCCAAAAGTGAAGCGAACGAGCCACCCTCACGGGGCGTAATGCACGCCATTTCCTTTAAGATGGCAAGCATATGCGCCTCGCCGCTCTCGCAGGGGAAGCGCAGCGACATATTGCCGTTTTGCGACTTGCAGTTGGCTGCAAAGCCTACGCGGAAACCGCCGTAAGCCGCATCTCTGACAAGAGCTGCACAGAACGAAAGCCCCTGCTCTCCGCGACGGTTATATTCCTCGCCCTCCATGCTCATGCCCATGGGCAAATGGAAATCCATATAGATCATCATGCGTCGGCTGGCGCAAAACTCTCTGGAATTGACCTTGAACGGAGAGGTGGCAGCACCGCCGAACGGCACGCGTGCAGACGCCTTAAAGTTGATCTGCGAGATCTGGTCACCAAAGCGATAATCGCGAATGCCGGCAAACGAGAAAGGATCGCTGTAAAGCGGACGGCGGCTGACGTAGTCACCCTGCAATCGTCCTTGCGCGAAATCCTGCTTATCCAGCGGGATCGCCTTGGGGTACACGTAAATATCGGCAGGGGCATCCTGCGCAAGCGGTCCCGTTTTGGAATAGATGGACGCCACGTGCAAGGAGTAATGCCCTCTTTTTTTGCAGATGACCTTGTGCCTGCGGCGGATCTGCATATACGGCCACAGGTTAAAACGGCTGATCAGATACTGCATCTTATCCTTTTCGGCAGGATCGCGCTCGTACTCCTCCAGCTCCAGCTCGTTATAGAAATACGACTCGATATCCACCCACAAAAGCGGAAACGCACCCGTGTTGCGCACGGTTTCGATCAGCTCGACCTCATCGCCCTCATACACACCCTCCTCGGAGAACGAGCGCGAATACTCAATTCTGCCAAGGCGCTTGTTGCGCAGGGCGAGATAAATGCGGTACAGCACAAACAGCAGCAGCGCAAGCGCGGCAAGCACCACCAGCACGTAAAACCAAGGAGACTTGGTAAACTCCGCAATCTTGTCCGCCAGGTTTGTGATATACTCGGCTATTCCCTTTAATGCTTCAGGCGACATTATCTTCCCTCAAAAATTGCCTCGGTGGGAACGGTAACGGTGCCTAAAATGTCCTCAATGACGTTGTAAGCAGCGTTCTTATGGATACGCGCGGAGTTTTCCAGCATAATTCTGTGATCCAGTACGGGATGCGCTGCACGCTTGATGTCGTCCGGAATGACGTAGTTTCTGCCTGCAATGGCAGCATAGCCCTTAGCCGCACGCATCAGCGAAAGCGCGCCACGGGGGCTGACGCCCAGAATAACCTTGGGGTACTTTCTGGTCTTTTCAACAATGTTGGTAATGTAGCTCATCAGCTCGCGGCATACGTAAACCTTGGGCAGCTCCTCGATTGCGCGGCAAAGCTCCTGCGCGGTAACCACAGGCTGCAGTGTCTCAAGGGGACTTGCCTTATCAAAACGCGCCAAAATATCCACGCCCTCAATGTGGTTGGGGTAATCCATGCTGCCCTTCATCAAAAATCTGTCCAGCTGTGCTTCGGGCAGCGGGAATGTACCCATGTTCTCTACGGGGTTCTGGGTTGCAATAACCATAAAAGGAGCTTCGAGGCGATAGGTCTTGCCGTCAATGGTGGTCTGACCCTCTTCCATACACTCAAGCAGACCCGACTGCGTCTTGGGCGTTGCACGGTTGATCTCGTCCGCCAGTACGATATTGGCAAAAATCGGGCCGGGTACGAATTCAAACTCGGACTTTTTCATGTTAAAGAAGTTAATACCCGTAATATCCGAGGGCAAAAGCTCGGGCGTAAACTGAATACGCTTAAAAGAGCAGCCAACGCTGGCAGCCAGCGACTTGATCAGCATGGTCTTACCCGTGCCGGGCACGTCCTCCAGCAGCACGTGACCGCCGCACAGCATAGATACCAGCAGCATATCAATGGTATCCTCCTTACCAACGATGACCTTGCCGATATTGTCCTTAATTTTTGTATAAACCTGCGTAATGTTCTGGGAAATCAAAACAGACATAATGCCCTCCAAAAAATACTTAATCGTTTTATTGTACCATATTTTTGCTTGTCTGTCAAGGAAAGAAATGCTCGTGCACTAAAAAACGCCCGATAACTTTTGATTGTCCGACATTTTTTATACCCCGGCGCAAATGATGCTCACTTCTCGAATGACGCCCATGCTGCGCGCAATCGCATTTTGGGGAGCAGCCACGGATTCTTGCGATCACCCACGCTTCGGCTCGTGTGAAGGAGCGTCCGTTTGATGCATCTCACCCACCACAATCGCTTCTCTCAATTCAC
This sequence comes from Eubacteriales bacterium, assembly GCA_045652835.1. Taxonomy (GTDB): domain Bacteria; phylum Bacillota; class Clostridia; order Oscillospirales; family CAG-272; genus SVQP01. The sequence continues at coordinate 31,623 of JAZOLE010000105.1, forward strand.
CTCGTCCCTCGGTGAATTTCGCTCCGCTGTGGTCCCCCCTCTCCCGCGGAGAGGGCTTTGCAGCGCGCATCCGTCTTGCTCCGATAACCGTTTTGGAGAGGCTTTTTGAGCCTTCCCCGCTGGGGAAGGGGGACCGCAGCGGAACGCATTTCGCAGAGGTTACGATGCGAAAAAGTGACGCGGTTGCGGTGGATGAGATACATCACAGGGGCGCTCTCTCACCCCGGCACAATCCCCTTGCGCTTGACAGTCCGCTGCTTTTATGCTATACTGATTTCAACGAATCACGCGCGATGCGGGAAAGGACGGTGGAAAAATGAGAAAAGAGCTTTTGAACGGAACCCCCATTCCATATCATTTGAGCATTGACGCATTAAAAACCTTGATGGCGTCTGCGGATATGAAAGACTTTTCGCTTGCGTGTGAAGCGCTTTCGTATCATCAAGATCCCCAAGCATACGCAATTATGAAATCCCACCTTGATGACAAGGATAAATATCGGCGGTTGTACGTCTTAAAAACGATTTTTCGCCATGCACAGGCAAAGGAATTGACACCATCCCTTGAAGCGGCAATTGCCTGCGACGATTTTCTTTTTGTAAGCAACGGATTGCTTACAGCTGCAGACTACAATATCGCCGTTTCCGAAACTTTGCTCTTTTTAGCAGCAAATTGCCATTTGCCAAAGCTTGACATGGAATTGTGCGCTTTAAAGTTAACTGCCACAACCGAAGACAACTATCAAAAGCTGACCGGACTTTTTGAAAAATCGATCACAAGCAGTCAAAAGGAAATTTTATGCGAAATACTTATGCAAAAGTATCTTCCGACCAAAGCCCGTGATCTGTTTGATATATTCAGCAAAGACGAATTTCCCAAGGCAAGATTGTGCGCTGTCCATATTGGAAAGGCGTACGGCTTTGATATTGCTCTGTTCGCAGCAGATGCGGACGGTCACGTCAGAAAGGCTGCTCAAGAAAAATAGTGATTGCAAAGGTTCCCACCAAAAAACGCGCCCGACACGATCGCGGTCGGAATCAAAAAAATGCTCGACAACCCCCGGGTTGTCGAGCATTTTTGTTTTGGCAATGATTTATTTATTCCTCAATGCTCTTGATCAGCGCAGGAATGGCTTGCTCGAAATTGACGCCGTACCAGTTGTGATTCTCCTCCGCCTCGGTCAGGCGAATGCTCTCATAAGTAAAGTCGGCAGCCACAGCGATTGCGCCCTGCAAGCTCTTGCCGCGCATGAGTGCGCCCACGCAAGCAGAGGCGAACACGTCACCCGTGCCGTGATACGATACGGGGATACGGTCGTGGTAATAGGAGAAGAATTCCCCTGTCGTGCTGTCATAGCCCATCGCGCCCGTGCAGTTTTCCTGCAGGCTGACGCCTGTCAGCACGGCACGCTTGGCGCCCATGGCGCACAGACGGCGTAAAATATCCTTTACGTAATCCTCGTCATATCCCTCGGTTACGTACGGAATGTCAAGCATATAGGAAGCCTCGGTCATGTTGGGCACGATGATGTCCGCAACTGCACAAAGCTCTGCCATTTTGTGTGCAAACGCCTCGTCAAAGCCGTAATACAGCTTGCCGTTGTCACCCATGGCAGGGTCAACGAACAGCAGTGCGTTCGAAAAATCGGCTGCCATTTTCTTGACCAGATCGATCTGGTCAAACGATGCAAGGTAGCCTGTATAAATGGCATCAAAATCAATGCCTTCAGCCTTCCAATGCGCGGTGATGGGCGTAATCTCGCCCGACAAATCGTGCACGGTAAAGCCCTTTTTGAAGGCGGTGTGTGTACTAAGCACAGCGGTAGGCAGAATGGCTGCCTCTACCCCCATGGCAGAAATAATGGGCAGCGCAACTGTCAGCGAGCACTTGCCTACGCAGGAAATATCCTGCACGGTTACGATTCTTTTCATGTTTCTTCCTCTTTTCGACTATATTTCAGTCATAAAGCCCCGTTGACAAATACCGCTCTCCGCCATCAGGCAGGATCACGGCAATTTTCTTGCCGCACATTTGTGCACGGCGCGCTATCTCATCGGCTGCTGCAATGGCAGCTCCCGAGGAAATGCCTCCAAGCAAGCCCTCTGTCTTGCCAAGCATGCGGCAGGTCTGCTTTGCCTGCTCTGTGCTCACGGTCACGACCTCATCGTAAACCGAGGTATCCAGCACGCGCGGCACGAAATTCGCGCCAATGCCCTGAATACCGTGCGCGCCCGCATATCCTTTGGAAAGCAAGGGAGATTCGGCAGGCTCAACCGCGATCACACGCAGTTTCGGCAGCTGCTCCTTGAGATACTTACCCGTACCGCTCAGCGTGCCTCCCGTACCGACACAAGCAATCAGGCAATCCAGATCCCCACCCGTTTGTGCCAGTATTTCGGGTCCTGTGGTTTTGTAATGCGCCAGCGCGTTTGCGGGATTATCAAACTGCCCGAGCATGGTGGCACCGGGAGTCCCTGCAACAATGCGCTGGGCCTCATCAATCGCACCCTGCATGCCAAGTGCCGCAGGTGTGAGCACCACCCTTGCGCCGCGTGCACGCATCAGCGAGATGCGCTCGGCAGACATGTTATCCGGCATGACGATGACAGCTGACAATCCGCGTGCGGAAGCCTGCGCAGCCAAGGCAATGCCCGTGTTTCCCGAGGTGGGCTCGACCACCGTGCCGCCTGCGGCAAGTCGCCCCGAGGCAAAAGCCTCGTCCAGCATACATTGCACCGCTCTGTCCTTGGCAGAGCCTGCGGGATTGCACCATTCGCACTTTGCCAGCACCTCGGCTTGCCAGCCAAGCTGCCTGCCCAAGCACGAAAGTGCGATCAAGGGTGTATTACCGATCATGTGAGTGCCCTCCCCCGAAAAAACTGGAATATATTATAGCACATTTTACGCCGATTTTCAACACATGTTTCCAAGGATTTGCGATTTTGTCATATTATCTATAATATTTCATGCTAAGAAATATATTTTGATGTATAAAACTAAATGGATTTTGCCAAAAGTATTGTATTTTTGGTGGTATTGTGGTATCATGGGTTAAGTGGACTTTTATACTTTTCTACATGGTCAGATAGATAAACCTTTTACCCCGAAAGGAGTGATCCTATGTTACCGCTTGATACGCTGTCCGACAAGGCAAAAGAGGCATTGGTTGCCGCGGGCATTGATCCCGACGCCTTGGACGTTACATTTTACATGGATCTCGGGCTTGACGCAAACTTTGGTCAGGTCTATCTTGCTGTGAGCAAACGCGACGGCAAGCTTTATCGCATTGCAGAAAAGGTGGAGTCCTTTTCTCTTTGTGCACTGAGCGACCCGAGCATTGATAATTTCACCACCACCAACCGCCTGAACGCCACGCTGCACCCGGAGGGTGACATTGCCCCCGAAAAGAGCGAGAACATGACAGACGAGGAATTTGCCGAGCTGCGCAAGCAATATGACGCGCGCGGACAAGCCTTTGTGGTTGGCTTTTGCACCAACTCCTGCAAACGCAAGCTGCTTGCCTTTATCAACATCTGGGAGCGTCTTGCACGCGGTGACGAGGTGGGCGAGGACGATCCCATCTTTGAGCAGTTCTTTGCCAAGTGCCCCAAGTGCGGCAAGCCCTTTGACGATCCGCTGCGCCGCATCTGCAAGGACTGCACCAACAAAAAGGGCACGCTTCGCCGTCTGCTTGGATACTTTGCGCCCTTTAAGCTGCAGCTGGTCGTTGTCAGCATTTGCCTTGTGCTCTCCACAGCCATCTCTCTGGTCTCCCCCTATATTTCGGGCAAGCTGCTTTATGACCGCGTCATCTCCCCCGAGGGAGACTTGCGTAGCGAAATATACGTGTACGTATTGGTGGGTGCGATCGTTGCGCTTGCAGTCCTTTCGCTGATCATACATATCGCGCAAAGCCGCGCCAACGCATACATGTCCACCGAGGTGACCAAGCGCATGAAGAACGATATCTTCCGCGCCATGAACCGCCTCTCACTTTCCTACTTCAACTCGCAGCCTACGGGTAAGCTGATCAACCGCGTCAATTACGATGCCGAAAAGGTGCGCAATTTCTTTATCAACGGCGTTCCCTACCTGATCGTGCACGCGCTGCAATTCATTGGTCTGACCATCGTGCTCATGATCCTCAACCCCTGGTTGACGCTCATGATACTTGTACCCGTTCCTATCATCGTGCTGATCTTCAAATACCGCCTGCCGCATCTGTGGCGCTCCTTCTCCCGTTCCTGGCGCGCCTCCTCCTCGCTGACAGGCGTGCTCAATGACTCGCTGTCCGGCATTCGCGTAGTCAAGGCATTTGCCAAAGAAGACGTGGAGACCAAGCAATTCTACGGCTACTCCACCAAGCTCATGCAGGCAAATCTGCGCTCCAATCTGATCGCGCTTTCCATCTTCCCCGTCATCTCGCTGATCATCGGTGTTTTCGGCAACATGGTCTGGGGCGTGGGTGGCTTGCAGGTCATCGGAAAGCAGATGTCTTACGGCGATCTTTCTATGTTTGTCAGCTACATGGGCATGGTATTTGCCCCCCTCAACTTCTTCTCGCAGTTTACCAACATGCTCACCGACACGCTCAACAGCGCCCAGCGTATGTTTGAGGTGCAGGATATGATCCCCGACATTACCGATGCGCCCGACGCTGTGGAAATGAACGAGATCAAGGGTGAGATCGAATTCAAGAACGTGGGCTTCCATTACAACCCCAACCGCCCCATTCTCAAGGACGTTACCTTTACCGTACACGCAGGCGACCGCATTGGTCTTGTAGGTCACACGGGCAGCGGCAAATCCACCATTGCCAACCTGATCACGCGCATGTATGACGTTGTCAGCGGCAGCGTGACAATCGACGGCGTGGATATCAAGCAGATCAAATCCACCTCGCTGCGCGGCGGCATTGCCATTGTTTCGCAAGAAATTTTCATCTTCCGCGGCACGATTGCCGACAATATCCGCTACGGTAAGCCCGATGCCTCCATGGCAGACGTGATTGCCGCAGCACGCGCCGCCAACGCGCACGATTTTATCATGGCACTTCCCGAGGGCTATGAGACTATGGTTGGCATTGGCTCCCGTTCGCTCTCGGGCGGTGAGCGTCAGCGCGTATCCATTGCACGTGCGCTGTTGCTTGACCCCGCGATTTTGATTTTGGACGAGGCAACCGCTGCTATGGACACCGAAACCGAGCACCAGATCAGCCAGGCGATCGACAAGCTGATCCAAGGCAAGACCAGCATCAGCATTGCGCACCGCCTCTCCACACTCAAAAATTGCAATTACATTATGGCAATGGAAAACGGTGAGATGGTGGAAATGGGCACTGCCGAGGAGCTGATGGAAAAACAGGGCGTTTACTACAAGCTGTGGACGCTGCAAAACGAACAATTGACCAAGGTCATGGAAGGCAAATAAGGAGGGATGACTATGCAAAACAAATATACGTACATGCACCCGGGCCCCCACGGACCGCACGGAGGTCCTCGCGGTCCCATGGGCGAAAAGCCTTTGTTTGAAAAGCGCGAATCAGTTGCGCTGACACCGCAAAACGCTGCATTTTTGCGCTCACCCGGCGGACTTTTATCCATGACGCTGACAAAAGAGGACGGCACAAAAGAGGAATTTGAGCGCGTCATTCCCGTACGCGCCTTCCCCATTACAGATCCCGACGCTTTTATCTGCATCCGCGAGCCGGACACCAAGAAAAAAGGCAGAGGCTGCGAGATCGGTATGATCGAGCGTCTTGCGGATTTTGACGAGCAAGCACAAGTACTCATTCTTGAGGAGCTTGACCGCCGCTATTTTGCTCCCGCTATCAAAAAAATCCATTCCCTGCATGAAAAATACGGCTATTTGTATTTCGACGTGACCACAAGTGCAGGTCGCTCGGAGTTCATCATGTCCAACCCCTCAAACAGCTTCCGCACCTTGGAGGACGGCAGAATTTTCATGTATGATATCGACGGTAACTGTTTTTGCGTACAAGACCCCGCAGCGCTTGACAAAGCCAGCTTAAAGAAAATCGAAATATATCTCTGACGGAGGTATTGCGTGAAAGTTCACGTCATATTCCTTTAAGTTTACCAATCACGTTACCAATCACGCATAAACTTCACCTAAAAAATGGGGGCTGCCCATTTTTTGGAGCAAAGCTCCACGGTGAAGTTTCCATCACGATATTTGAGCCGCCACAGGCGGCATGGAGATTGACATGAAGCTGATTTACGAGCTCGACCAAGCCAACCGCGCAGCCTTTGATGCCGCGGGAGGCGAAAACGAGCGCATACTATACTGTATTCCCTTTGAATACGAGGACACGGGCACGGTGGACGGCTACATGGTGCTGACCCCTACCCACCTTTACAAGCTATTGAACGGCAGCCTTGCAGGCAAATGGGAAATAAGCCGCATGAGCGACTTTTCGGTTGAAACGATGTACGGCTGTGCAGGCTTTTACGCATACCTTGACGATGACGCAATCCTGCTGTGCAGATTTGCAGGCGGCAAGGGTCTTGTGCGCTACACGGTACTGGCACATGCCTGCGACATGGTAGCAAGCGGCAGAACCGAAAATCTGCCCACCAGTGATGAGCCCGAGCGCTACTGCCCCGAGTGCGGCAGACCCTTTATCCGCAACACGCACATTTGCCCCTACTGCCGCGACAAGGGTAAGATCTACAAAACCCTTTGGCAGATGACCAAGGGCATGCGCATCTGGATCGCGGCGCCCTTGCTGACCGCTGCATTTGCGCTTTGCCTGACCTTTATTGCCCCCTATTTCCAGGAAATACTGATCAATGACTACATCTTAGCCGAAAATCCGCTCTCGTTTGACACGTGGCAGGATTGGCTTTGGATGTTCCTTTTGGTCTCGGGCGCTATTGTGTCCATTGACGTGCTGCACCGCGTGCTCAACATTGTGCAAAGCCGTATCTCTGCAGTCACGGGCGCACGCTTTACGCGTATGCTGCGCACACAGCTTTTTGAAAAGATTCAAACGCTTTCCATGGCGTCGGTGCAGAAAAAATCCACAGGCGACCTGATGGGACGTATCAACAATGACGTAAACGTGGTGCAAAACTTTGTGGTGCATCTGTTGCCCACCTATTTTGCGCAGCTGGTATCATTCGTTGTGGGTCTTGTCCTGATCCTTGTGATGAGCTTTCAGCTGGGCGTGCCGCTGCTGGCACTCTACATCTTTTTGCCCTTGCCCATCGTAGTGATAGCGATATGGAAATTCCGCCGCAAGATGCGCATGCGTAACCGCCGCGCATGGATGCTGGGCAGACGCACCAACCTGATCCTGCAGGACACTCTGAGCGGTATCCGCGTGGTCAAGACCTACGGTCGCGAGCAAAGCGCCATTGATACCTTTGCGGATTGCACCGAAAAGCAAGCCAAGCAAAACCTTTCCAACGCGCGCCTTTTTGACATGGTGTTCCCCATACTGGGCTTTATCATGCGATTTGGCAGCTACCTGATCCTGTGGCACGGCAACCTGCTTTTGTTCCGCGGCTCTTTGGGCGTGGGTACGCTCAACCGCTTCAACGCTTATACGGGCATCATTTACGCACCCCTGATGCAGATTACCACCATTCCGCGTCACATCTCCGAATTCATGACCTCGTTTGGCAAGATCATGGAGATCATGGAGGAGCAGCCCGAGATTGCAGATATCCAACAACCCAAGCAGATCAAGCTGCAGGGTGCTGTCAGCGTCAAGAACGTCACCTTTGGCTATGAGAGTGCCGTTCCCGTGCTCAAGAACGTATCGATTGACGTAAAGCCCGGCGAGATGATCGGTATTGTAGGTCACTCGGGCAGCGGCAAATCCACGCTGATCAACCTGATCATGCGCCTTTACGACCCTGCCGAGGGCAGCATTGAATTTGACGGCATCAACGCCAAGGAAATCAGCCAAACCTCTCTGCGCTCGCAGATCGGTGTGGTACTGCAGGAAACGCACCTGTTTTCGGGCACGGTGCGCGACAATATCCGCTACGCCAAGCCGGGGGCTACCAACGCAGAGGTCATTGCCGCTGCGCGTGCAGCCAATGCGCATGATTTTATCATGGCTCTGCCGCAGGGATATAACACTGTGGTGGGAGAAAAGGGCTATTCCCTTTCGGGCGGTGAGCGTCAGCGCGTAGCCATTGCACGTGCGCTGATCCATAATCCCAAGATCCTGATTCTGGACGAAGCAACCGCCGCGCTTGACACCGAAACCGAAAAGCTGATTCAGGATGCCATTGACGGCATGACCGAAAACCGCACCGTTTTTGCCATCGCGCACCGCCTTTCCACCCTGCGTAACGCAGACAGACTGCTGGTGCTTGACCATGGCGAGGTTGTGGAATGCGGCACACACGTAGAGCTTTTGGAAGCGCAGGGCGTTTACTATAAGCTTGTTATGGCACAGGCACGTGCCGCGCTGGAAAAGACCGGCGGCATGATGTAAGAGCTGCGGCGAGTGAGAAGTAAGCAAATACAAGAATTTGGGGCTGCCGAATGGGGCTGACAAATCAGAGGCAAAAATTGAACAAAGGGCTGCTTGTAAAGCGGCCCTTAATGTTTTCAAATAGTAATTACCGCAGGAGCGGGCGATCACATATTTCGGCTATGCCGAAATTCTCGCCCCTACAAGTGTCTATGCTGTGGGTTTGATACGCAAAATCTAAACAAAAACAGTCGTAGGGGCGATCAGTGATCGCCCGCCCCTGCGGCAACTATTCAAAAAAACGATCCGGGACTGCATCCAAGTGATACAGCCCTTGATTTGTGCGAAATTCTCCGCTAATTTATCAGCCCCTTTGACAGCCCCTTTTTTGAAAAAATCTTGAAAATTATGCGTTGATACTGTATAATAAAGAAAAGACTATCCGAGAGGAAAACTTACATGAAACAAGTACATCTGATCTGCAACGCACATATAGATCCCATCTGGCAATGGGATTGGCAGGAGGGCGCCGGCGTGGTGCTTTCCACCTTCCGCTCTGCGGTCAATCTGGCAAGCGAATTTGATTATGTTTTCTGCCACAACGAGGCATCCATTTATAAGTACGTGGAGGAATACGATCCCGCGCTGTTTGAGGAGATCAAAGCACTTGTAAAGGCAGGCAAATGGCATATTATGGGCGGCTGGTATCTGCAACCCGACTGCAATATGCCCAGCGGTGAGAGCCTTGTGCGACAAATTCTTGAGGGCAAACGGTATTTCCTTGATAAGTTTGGCGTCTTCCCCAGCACCGCGGTCAACTTTGACTCATTCGGGCACAGCGCAGGACTTGTGCAGATCCTTGCAAAGTGCGGACAGGACAGCTATATCTGCTGCCGCCCCGCGCCGCACGTTGTAAATCTGCCGTCCAGACAATTCTTGTGGAAAGGACCGGACGGCTCGACCGTCAAGGCAATGCACGCGCATGACGGCGGCTACTCCTCGCCCATGGGCAATTCCCTGCCCGTCATTCTTTCCAAGGCAGGTGCGCAGCCCGAGGATACGGTTTGCGTGCTTTGGGGCGTTGGAAATCACGGCGGCGGTCCTTCGCGCAAGGATCTTGCCGATATCAAGGCAGAAATGGAAAAGGGTGAGTGGAATCTCATTCACTCCACCCCCGAGCAATTCTTTGCAAGTATTCAACCCACCGAAACCGTGGAACGCTCGCTGCGCATCTCCATGCCCGGCTGCTACACCTCAATGAGCAAGATCAAGCGCAAGCACGTACAGCTGGAAAACGAGCTGTATATGGCAGAAAAAATGCTGTCCGCCGCTTGCATTTCGGGGGCGCTGGGCGAATACCCCGAGGACAAGCTGCACGAGATCACGCAGGATCTGCTTAACGCAGAATTTCATGACGTACTGCCCGGCACCTGCATCCAGTCGGGTGAGGACAATGGTCTGAAGCTGCTTGACCACGGACTTTTGGAAGCCGAGAGACTCAAGACCCGCGCCTTTTTCGCTATGTCCTTGGAGCATAAGGTGGCAGCCGAGGGCGAATATCCCGTTTTGGTGTATAATTCCAATGCCACGCCTTTTTCGGGCAACGTGGAATTCGAGCTCATGCTTGCCGATCAGAACTGGACAGACAGCTATACGCATATTATCGTCAAGGACGAGGACGGCAACGAAATCCCCTCGCAGTGCATCAAGGAAGAAAGCAATCTCGCCCTTGACTGGCGCAAGCGCGTGACCTTCAAGGCAGAGGTGCCGCCCATGAGCATGCGCCGCTACGGTGCGTACGCAATCGTACTGCCCGAAAAGCCGGGAGCTAAGTGCGCTGACACGGTATTTGATAACGGACACAAGCGCGTGGTGATCGACGGCAAGACCGGTCTGCTCTCCTCGTTTGCCTTGGACGGCAAGGAATACGTGCATGACGGCTTTGCGCTGTGCGCATTTGATGACAATCCCGACCCTTGGGCAATGCAGGATTTTCAGCTTTCGCGCCTTGGCACGGGCGAGCGTCAATTCAAGCTGTGTGAGCAGCCCAACGGTCCTTTTGAGGGTCTTGCTCCCATCTCGGTGATCGAGGACGGCGACATTTACCTTGGCATCGAAGCCCTGTTTGCATGCGAGCACACCCGTGCGCGCGTGCTGTACAAGATCTATAAAAACAACGACCTTGTGGACGTGGACGTTACGCTGTTCCTTGGCGATATCAACCGCTTTATCAAGCTCAAGGTGCCCTTCAATGCCGAGGGTCAGCTGATCGGACAGACGGTTTTCGGCACAGAGCCTTTGTATATGGACGCAAGAGAGAACGTTTCGCAGCGCTTTATCGCGTTGGATGACGGCAAAGCCTGCACAACGGTGCTCAATTCCTGCACCTACGGCAGCCACTTTGAAAACGGTGCGCTTTACCTTTCCCTTGCACGTGGTGTGACCTATTGCGCCCACCCCATTATGGCAAGACCCATTATCCCCGCAGATCGCTTTATCAAAAAGATCGATCAGGGTGAGAGCAATTATGCCTTCCGTCTTGGCGTGTTTGCGCGAGAAGAGCTGGAGAATGCAGCGCAGAGCTTTAACCATAAGCCCTACGTGCTTAACGTGTTCCCCACGGGCAGCGCACATCCCACCATCAAACCGTTTGAAATCGACCTTGGCAACAGTGCCGTCAGCCTTGTCACGCTCAAGCGCGCGGACGATACCAAGGACACCTATATCCTGCGACTGTTCAACAACACCCCCGACGCGCAAAGCGGCACGCTGACCCTTTGCGGCGCAGAACTTCCGCTGACATATACCCCCTACGAGGTCAAGACCGTGCTGTACCAAAACGGCACGCTGACCGAGTCGGCACAGATGTTGATTTGATTGTTTTCCCCTGCGAAATGTTGTTTGCGCAGGCACGGGATCGTCGAGGCGCCCCGCCCAAAAACAAACTAACTCCATACAAAAAGCACTCGCTCTCGCGAGTGCTTTTTGCTTTTATTCCGGCACGGCAACGTCGCCATCGCTCAGATACGCCTCGTCGATCGAGCACGCATCGGTGATCAGATTTCCGTCCTCCACCGCAATGCCGCCGCGGAACGTGACCACCACAAGGTCGCCCACACCCACGCCTGCATATTCAATGCAACGTCTGATGCGGATATCCGCCATGGATACGCGGAACACCATGCCCTCGCTCTGCTTAACGCACATAATGCTGTCATCAATATACACGTATCCGTCCTTGATATCCACCACCGTGCCTGCCAGACGGTATTCGTAAGGCTCCATGGGCTTTTCGACCGAATTGGTCATGGCGTAGTCAATGATCTTGCCCGCAGCCTCCGTGCCGATCTCGTAAATATACGCATAATCAAACACGTTTGTCCACAAATATCCGTCCTTGGTGATATACATCGCCTTTTTGTAAACACCTAACGCATCCGAGGTCATGGTGAAGCTGAGATATTCCTCGCTGCGCTCCCATTTGTCGCTATCCGCGTGCAATTTGGCATCCCTGCAGGAGGCAAGCACCTCGATGATATAGGCGTCATCGGTCAAGGCATAATCCGTCTCGTCTCTCTTTTCATGCTCGGCAAAGCGATCAAGCTCCAGCACCTCGGCAAGGTTATACCGATCGAACAACTCGCCAAGCGTTGCGGGCTTTTCCAGTAAACCATCCCGACATTTGTATACATACCAATCGCCCTCCAGGCCTACTGCAATGATGCTTTCCTTGGGCATCCCGTTGATCTCTCGCACCTCAAAGCCGAGATAATTGCCTAACTTGTCACCAAGATGCTCAACTCGAACCGTAACGCTGCTGCAATCGTAATTTCGGAAATTCCAAAGGATATAACGGTGCTTTTCCTGCACAGTCAAATACTCATCCGGCCATATAATCGCAGTTTCCGTCCCCGACACGGATGCATACTTGTAATGGCGTTTCATATCTCCAAACGAAATCACCTTACCCGTGGGATAATACCCCTCAGGCAGCATGTCATCGTCAAGCATCATCGGAACGGCAATCGCGCCTGCCAATATGACCACGCAAAGGCACGCTGCGGTCAGTATGCTCCACTTAAACCACGGCTGCTTTGCCTCTCTTCTTTCTCTTGCGGATGCGCCCACAAGATCCGTATCAATCTCGCCCATGGCTTCTGCGATCTTCGGTATTTTCATATTCCAATTCCCTCCTTGGTTAAATGCTCCTTGAGCTTGTTTCGGGTGTGATACAGCATGCTCTTGACCTTGCTTTGGCTAAAGCCGTAACGCTTAGCAATCTCGTCTATCGAGTCAAAGAAATAATACTTGCGGATAAACACACCGCGCACGTCCTCGCTCTGCTCGCGCAAAAACGCGCTGATCGCACCTGCAATCTCGCCCTCGCGTCCGCTCACCGCCTCATCGGGCAGTATTTCTTCCAGCTCGGACAGCGACACGACCAAATCGCGGCTGCACTTTTGCCGTGTCATTGCACGCAAGCGTTTGAGTGAAAGATTGCGCACCACGCGACACACAAACGCGCAAAAATCCTCCGGACGCGCAGGCGGAATGGCATTCCACACACCCAAGTACGCATCGTTAACGCATTCCTCAGCATCCTGCGCATTGCCCAAAATATTGCGCGCAAGACGCAGGCACAGCTTACCGTATTTGTCTGTAGTCTCTCTGATCGCACGCTCATCACGCGCAAAATACAGCTCAATAATACTGCGATCGTCCATACCGCGCATGCCACTCACCTCCCCTTGATATTCGAAAGCGCCTTCAACCATACAGTACCCTTTTGAGGGATGTCGGTTGCAAAAAATCGAAATATTATAATAGAAAAAAGGAGAACCGAGCGGTTCTCCTTTGACTTTTATGGCGGAGGCAGAGGGATTCGAACCCCCGTGGGGAAGCCCCAAACGGTTTTCAAGACCGCCTCGTTATGACCACTTCGATATGCCTCCATATGTGTAACGCATTGTATTATATCACAAACTTTTGCTTTTGGCAAGGGTTTTAGCGAGATAAATTTGAAATTTATCAGTATTTTTCTCTTGAGCGAAAAACAATAAAGGCTCTGCCGTACAGCAGAGCCTTTGTGATTGGTCGATACTATTTTATTCGTGCAAATTTTAATTCTTATTTGTAATCCGGCATAGACAGCTCGGCGTCATCGGCAAAGGTGGTGCCCCATTCGCGGGTGTACTGTCCAAGACCTGCTATCAGGATTTCCTTGGTGTAGCTGCGCTCCTCAAGGGCTTTGCGCACGTCATAGTGGCGCTCCTTCTGATCATACAGCCACTTGTTGCAGGGATAATACAGAATGGAAGCCTCTACAAGCTCGTAAAACGCCAGCGGCACGTCCTCAACGCCATGGTGGGAAACCTGACAGATGTTGCTCTTGAGATAATCACCATACATCTCGGTCATCAAATTGGTGCCCTCTTTACCAATGTCGCCCGTAAACAGGGCACTGTAATCCTCGGTATAAATACGCGTGACAAGGCTGGAATTATTGAAGTAGTTATTGTGATTGCCCACCTTGAACAGATCGTCCGCAGCAAGCAGCACCTCAAGCTTAAAGTCGCCAAATGTAAACTCCATACCTGTATGCGCATACACGGTCTTGGCGCCAAGCTTTGCAATATCTGCGTGGATATCGGTGTTGAAATAATCATCACCGCCGATCTTTTTGCCAAGCTCCGACTCAATGGGCGCAAAGATCACGTACTCAACCTTGACGTCGTCCGCCTTTCTGTTGCAGATATAAGAAAACGCGGGATAATGGTCATCGTGAGAGTGCGTCAGCACCCAAGCGCGGATCAGGGGTGTACCCTCGTCGCCATGCAGCTCCTTGATTTGCGCCAATACCTTGGTAGCGCGCTTTTCATACGAGCCGTCATACACGATAAACGAGCCGTCGGGCAGCTGTACAATATAGCACATGCCGTTGACGTTGGAGGCATCACGCAGCTGTGTGACCGAGGGCTTGACCGAGCCCTGCATGATCTCGGGGCTCTGTGTGGGAGGCAGCGTATCACCTGCGGTCTTGGAGGTCACAACGCTCAGCTCACCGCTGCTCTTGATCCAATAGAGATGCGCCATCTCTGCACCGTTTGTCAGCGTGCAGAACAAATTGCCCACCTTTTCGCTCTCGGAATACACGCCATAGCCATTCTGCAAATAGAAAGAACGTACGCCTGCAAAATCCTCAGCGGTCTTGCCTTTATAGGTACGCAGGATCGAATCATCCTGGCACTTATACGTAATATCGGCGTATCCGTAGCTTTCGGGGTCAATGGGATCGGGCAAGGTTTCCCCTTCCGTTTCACCTACGGTGTCATTTCCCTGCCCCTGCTCTGTGGTGCAGGCTACCATGGGAATCAACATAACAAGCAGCAATAACAAGGTTGTCAGGGTCAGAAAAGCATTTCTTTTCATGATTGGACGTCCTTTCATATTTCAATTTCTGCCATGATGGCAAAGTGATCGGAATAATACAGCCCTTGCTGCTCTACATCATCGGGAATGATGTAGCATGCGTGGCAGGTGCCGTTTGCGAAAATATAGTCGATCTTGGAACAGACCTCTTTTCTGCCGAAGTTATGGAAGGTACCGCCAAGCTCTGCCGTGACGTCCTGCGCGCCCCTTGCAAGCATGGCTTGCGTGATCAGCTGCATCTCGGGCTTGTGCGGTTTTGCGTTCATGTCACCCGTCAGAATAAGGGGCTGGGGATACCCCTCCAGCTTTGCGCACAAAAGCGCTGCCTCGATCTGTCTTGCAATCACGCCCACGTGGTCAAGGTGTGTGTTGCACATGCAAAGATCCTTGCCGCCTGCAATGTGATGCAGCACTGCCACGGTTGCCATACGCGGGCATTCGCTCTGGTCGCCGCCCAAATTGGAGCCTGGCACCGAGGGCGTGGCACTCAGCCAGAAATTATCCACACCGATCACGGTAAAGGTGTCCTTGCGGTACGCAATCGCCATAGACTCGCCCGTACAGTCACGCTCTCTGCCGCAGCCCACAAAGGCATAGGCAGGCATGGCTTGCTCCAGATACGCGCGCATGAGGTGCGTGCACTCCTGAAAGCCAATGACATCGGGCTTTTGCTGCTCCAGCATTTGGGTTACGCGCTCGCGGCGGTTGGTAAAGCTGTTGATGCCGTCACCTGCGTTATCCACGCGCAAGTTATAAGTCATTACCTTGATCGTTGCCATTTTATTTCTCCTTTATTTTTGCAAGTGTAATTGGTCAAATAAGCGGTACACGTCACCCGCACCCATGACTACCACAGCGTCGTGCTCGGTAACCTCGTCACCAAGCAGCTCTGCCACCTTTTGCAGATCGGGTTGATAGGTCGCCTTTGCACCAACCTTGGACGCAAGCTTTGCAGAGCTGATGCCCTTACTGTCCTTTTCTCTTGCAGCGTAAATATCCACCAGGATCACGCGATCGGCTTGCTCAAACGCTCCCGCAAACTGGTCTGCCAGCTGTGCGGTGCGGCTGTAGGTATGCGGCTGGAACACGCAAAAGACGCGCTCAAAGCCCATTTGCGCCATACCCTGCAGCGTTGCCGTCACCTCGGTGGGGTGATGTCCGTAATCGTCATACACCGCAGCACCGTTGAGCTTGCCCTTATACTCCATGCGTCTGCCTGCACCGCGAAAAGCGTGCAAGCCGCTTGCGATATCCTCGGCACACAAGCCGCACAAATGCGCGCTTGCGGCAGCCGCCAATGCGTTATATACGTTATGTCTGCCCGGCACGCTAAGCGCAACGTGCGCAAAATACTCACCGTCCAGCAGAATATCAAACGTGGGGAATCCGCCTTCATAAGTCAGATTGACCGCACGGAAGGTGGCATACTCGTTCTCAATACCAAACGTGACCGTGCCGCCTACGTACTGCGAAAGCGACGCCATGACCTCGGGATCGTCACAGTTTGCCACGGCAAAGCCGCTCTCACCCGTCAGATCGGCATACTTGCCAAACGAGGTGCGGATCTGCTCCATGCTCTTGAAATAATCCACGTGCTCCATCTCCACGTTGAGCAGCACGGCAATGCCGGGATTGAAATCCAAGAAGGAATCCATGTACTCGCACGCCTCAAAGATGAAATGCTGCTTGCCACCGATGCGGTACGCACCGCCAAGACAAGCCGTTGTAGCACCCGAGAGCACGGTGGGGTCAGCACCCGCATCCACAAAAATCTGCGCACACATCGAGGTGCAGGTGCTCTTGCCGTGCATGCCCGCAATGCCGATGCGGTGCACGTATCCCATCATGATATAGCCAAGGTAGTCTGCGCGCGACACGCAAGGAATGCCCTCGGCTTTGGCATATGCATATTCGGGGTTGTCAGGCGAGATCGCCACAGTATACACCACCATATCCGCGCCTTGCGCTGCTTCGGCACTATGCTCGTAATGCACCAAAATGCCGCTCTCCTGCAGCTCCCGGGTCACCGCGGTACACGTGCGGTCGGTGCCGCTGACAACGTATCCGCGCTCACGCGTGATCAATGCCAAAGAGGACATCATCACGCCACCCACACCAATAAAATGGATATGCTTTGCGCCGTCCAGCATTTGCGCAATGGCGGCTGCACCGTAATGCGTATTGGGAGTAGCCATACTTTCTCCTTATCTCATGTTCATAAATTATATTTATGTTCGTAACAGTTTTTTTACCAGACAAGCCGATATTCACACAAAATACCGACGACGTTTGAATAAGCATCACATAACGGTTGTATAATTGCTTTATACCGCTATACAAGTTTATCTTTATGAATACGGAGGACCGGATTATGCAGATCACAGATATCAAAATCAGAAAACTTTTTGATGACGGCCCCATGAAAGCCATTGTTTCTATCACCTTCGACCATCAGCTGGCTGTACATGACATCAAAGTCATCTATGCACGCGAAAAGTACTTTATCGTGATGCCCAGTCGCAAGAATCCCGATGAAACCTACAGAGACATTGCTCACCCCATCAACGCGCAGTTCCGCGCCGAGCTGGAGGAGGCTGTAATCGTAGCGTATCAAAAGGAAGTTGAGCTTGCAGCCCTTGCTGCCCAGCAAGAGCCCGCTACGGTTTAAGCAACTCTTAAGCCCGAGAAGAACTCCCGAAACGGGGGTTCTTTTTTTTGCGCCTACAGGCTGCCCGTACCGAACAAAATTCCCTGATTTCCCAGCGTCAGCGTGCCGAATTTGCCATCCTGCAACGCCCCGGGATTGCACACAAGCAGCGGCTTTTTGAGCGCCTGCGCGCAAAATCTCTCGCCAGCGTCAAACCATTGCTGCCTTTGTATATGCGTGTGCCCATACAGCAGCACGTCCGCTTGTGCCTGTGCGGCAAACGCGCAGGCGCGCTCCATGCCGCCCTTGACACCGTGGGTATGGCCGTGCATCATGAGAATGCGATAAGCCCCTACCTCCAAGAGTGCATGCTCAGGTGCACTCTGCCCCTCAAATTGGGTATAAAAATCACAATTGCCGCGCACGCAGCGCACGCAAAAATCCTGATATTCCAGCACGCGAAGATCTCGCAGCCCGTCGCCCAAAAACAGCACGGCATCCGGCTTGCGCAGCTGCAGCTCGATCGCGCGATCTACAAGATCTGCTCTGCCGTGGGAATCGGACAGTACCAGATATTCCATCTCAACAAGCCCCTACAGGCATGGGCTGTGCCGCAGGCTGATACACAACGCCCTTGGGCACGATCAGGCAAAGCGCATTTTCGGCTACGCTGACCTGCAGCTCTGTAGCCTCAATGACCTCACCGTCCACGCAAATACTTTGCATGCCGTCAAAGGTATAGTGTACGGTATGCGCCTTGACGTAATCAATGACGCGTCTTGCACCGGGATTTTCCACAAAGCTGCCGTCCTTATACGTCTTGACCAAGGAAACAAAGCGGATACGCGTGACGTTTTTGATCATAAGCATATCCAACACACCGTCACTGAGCAAAGCCAAGGGCGAGGAATGAAATCCGCCGCCGCACCATTCACCGTTTGCCACAGAGGTCAGCAGCATGTTGCGTCGCTGCGGCTCACCGCCGTCCACAGATACCCAAGCTTTAACGCCGGGTTTACGGATCAGGGTCAGCACCAAGCCCGCTATGTAGCCCATATTTGCCGACAGCAGCTTTTTCTGCTTGAGCTTGGCGGTCAGCTTGACCACCTCGCAATCAAAGCCGATGTTGATCATATTGACGCAAAGCTGATCGTTATACTGCATCAAATCCATCGCCTGCGTCTGTCCGTCCAGCTGCGCACCGATATCCAAAAACAGCTGCTTGTCTGCAAAATTCCGCACGAAATCGTTACCCGTACCCACGGGGATAACACCTACGGCAGCATTGGCATAGCCGTATGCACCGTTGACTGTTTCGCTGAGCGTTCCGTCACCGCCGCAAGCATAAAAACGCAGCTGCATATCGGGGTAACGCTCACAAAGGCTGCGGACGTAGGCAGTTGCATTGCCGCGCGCGTCGGTTTGATAGATCTCATAATCCACGCCGCGCTCCGCGCAGCATTGGTCAATCCGCTCTCGCAGACCGACCTGTCCGGTCCCTTTTCCGGCAACCGGGTTCAGTATAAAAACGTGCTTGATCATATTTTTACGCATCCATTTCTTATTTAGGTTGATCCTGTCATACTCTATCAGTATATTATATCATATTATTATGCACCTTGTCTACCTTTTTCACAGATTTTTTATTCGTTTCATACCATATAAACGAATACGAATACCTGAAAGGAGCACCATCATGACACTTGACCGAAATGCGGTAGAGAAACTGCTCGCACTCAACGACAAACAACTGACACTTGTGATCAAAAAGCTGACTGCCCAGGCAGGCATTGACCCTTCTCTGATTCAAATCAACACCTCCAACATAGCCGCGCTGCGCGCTGCGCTCTCCATGGCAACCGATGAGGACCTCAAGCGCGCAAGTGAGCAGCTTGCCAAACTGAAAAAGGACGGAGGACAGCATGAGTGACGGAGCAGACACGCTAAGTCGCCTTTTGGAAGACCCCGAAATACAGGCAGCGGCAAACGATTCGGGTGACGATAGCACTGCCCTGCCCACCGCAGGCTCGCTGCTTGGCGCGCTGCCGCCCGACCTGATGGCAAAGCTGCCTGCGCTGATGGGCGCACTTGGACCAATGCTGGGCACGGGTGGTGGGCAAAAGAACGAAAAGACAGCGCTTTTGCTGGCGCTGAAGCCCTACATGAGTCCGCAACGCTGCGACGCCATTGATAAGCTGATTATGCTAAGTCGCCTGGGCGATGTCATGCAGCGGCTGCATTGAAGGAGGACAATATGTACGTAAAGCCTTCGCGAAAACAGGTTCGTGGCATGTACGTGCCCGACAATTACCACGGCACCGCTTTTACAGAGCCGCCGATTGAGCAAGAGCTTCCCTCGGAACAAGCACACGATGAGCAGCAGCCCACACCAGCAGACGCTGTCGGGGCGACAAAAAAAGAGGAAGGCGGACTCCTTTCCTCTCTGTTTTCGGGCGTTGGCAACCTGCGCTCGGACGATCTTTTGCTGCTGGCACTCATCGTGCTGCTATGGAGCAGCAAAGACGAGCACAACCACGGTGCATCCGAGCTATTGCCCATGCTGGCGCTGTTGCTGTTCATCGGCTGACCGGCACCTGCACACAAAAGAGAAAACCCTTGCGATGCAAGGGTTTTCTACCATATCTCTTCACTGTTACTTTTTACTTGTTACCTTCCATAATCACCCAATTGCCGTATCCTTGGGCAATGACAAAGTCCAGCGCGTCTGTCTGCTCCCCGTCCAAAGCAAGGCGAGGCGAATAGCGGATCAGGTCATACTGCATGTTTTCCATGATGTACCGCACGGTCAAGACCTCGGTCTCTGCCCCTGTCTCCTGCTCGGTTTCAAGCTCGGTTTCAAGCTCGGGCACGTTCAAGGGTAAGCCGCGCAGATCCAGCACCAAAAAGTCACATACTGTCAGCAGCTGTGCAGCCGTATACGCATCGTATCTGGCAGCAAGCAGCACCTCAGGCTCAATCAGCACACCAATCGCACAGTCCCCTGCCAGCGCCTTAACACGACGCAAATACTGCATCAACTCACCGATGTTGGCTTGCGTGGGAGCAAGTCCGCACAGAAAGATCTCATCCACGCCTGCCGCTGCAGCCTCGGCAATCAGCGCAGCCTCATAGGAAAGCACCAGCTCACGCAAAGCGGCATCCTGCTCGGCAAAGCCGCTAATCGGCACGTATGCGCTCAGGTACAAATTGTTATTGTGCAGCTCTTCCACGTTTTTGGCAAGATTCACGCTGCCGCTCTCTTCCCAGCCTGCGCGGTCACAAACCGCAGACGCAAAGGTAAGTGCACCCTCTTGGGTACGCAAGGGGGCGCAAAGCTGCGTAACACCCGCGTACACGTAGCCTGAATAGCGATCGCCTACTTGGTAGGCATGCGCCTTGATAGGAGAGACCTTGATCGGCACGATCTGCTCGGGCGGTACGCTCACGCTTTCCTGCCCGTCGTTTGCGGGATATTTCTCTGCCGTTCGCAGCAGCCAATTTCCCACGCCAACGCTTGCGGCAAAAGTCGCGCCAAGCACTGCCACAACACCAAGTGCTACGACCCACTTGACCCACGCATGATGCCTTTTTCCCACACGCGCACGTCTTTTTGCCATACTCTCCCTCTTTTCTGTCTTTTGTTGATTACTTGATCTGTGTCAGATCCAAGCTCTTGCCGTACTCATTGAGCTCGACCGTCATATTTTCCTTAATGCCGTCCTCGTACGCACCCATCTGCGCCGACTGATAATACTGCAGCAGCTTCTCGCCGTTCATCAGCACGTAAATCTCCTCGATCGGCATGCGCATGATCACGTAATAGCCACCGCCATACTCCACAACGTCACTTGTGCCGTATTCATCCAAAGCAAATGCAGCAGCCTCATACTCCTCACCCATTTCGTGATGAGTAAAGTAGTAGCCGGACTCGCTGATCGTCAGGTCCTTGTTGACCGAAGAACCGATGTGCGAGCACATCAGGCTGTATCTTTCATCAGCGTCTATGCAATCATCCAGCTCGTCGGCAATCTTTTTTGCGGTATCGTAATACTCCTGCTTTTTGGACTGATCCTCTATGGGAATATACACGTGAATGGTTCTGGCGTAATCCTCTCCTGCCAGCACGTAGTCCAGAAAATCCGAATAATTTTTTTCGCTGTATTCAAAAATATCCGCCTCAATGACCGCATAATACATAGCGGACTCCAAATAGTTCACACGATATACAAAGCGCAGATAGTGATCGGTCAAGCCGTTCTCCTGCAACCATGCAAGGTACGCGTCAAAATCGCTGCCAAAGCCACCCTTGTCTACACTTTGGTTGACCAGCGTCTCGATCTCTTGCTGTACGTACTCGTCGATCTCCTCGTCCTCGGTGTCAACAAACAGATTTTTACAGCCTGTCAACACAGCGTAATTCACCTTCAAATTTTCCAGCACAAGCTCCTCAAGCTCAGCACGGTATTTTTCTGCCGTATTGGGGTCATCCCAAATGCCCTTTCCGTATTTCTGCTCAAGTATATTCTTGTAGGTCAGGGTCACAAAGCGCAGCTCCTCGTAGCGAAGATCATATTCGTCGCACTTGCCAACCACCTGCATTTCCTGCTCGGTGCTCTCCACCGGCTTGATCTTGCTACTGCAGCCTGTCAAACAGCATATCAGCATAAAAAGCGCGAGCGCGGCAGACAGTATGCGCGCTGCCTGTAATTTCAACGTCATATATTCCTCCATAAGCCTTATGGCCATAAATTTTCATGCTAATTATACACCCTTATTGTGACATGGCTGTGAATATCTCGCATTTTTTTGCATGCTTTCTCAAAAAAAGACTTTTCAAATCGGCAATTCCGTGTTATAATACTACTGTAACCAACTATATTACTATGCAAAGGAACGACGATATGGACGAGATCTACACCATTCCCCTTTCGCAGCTGGAAAAGGAATTTTCATTCGAGCAAATTTACATACCCGAGGATTACGATACAGTACTGGTGCGCACACCCGAGGTCTCGCGCCCCGGACTTGCGCTTGCGGGTTTTTACGGCATTTTTGAGCGTGACAGAATTCAGATCATCGGCAACGCCGAGCACAAATACTTAGAGGAACTTTCTCCTCAGGCACGTGAGAAGGCGCTGGTCACCTTTATCAAGGCGCTCCCCGTAGCGGTGCTTTTCACCTCGGGCAACGAGGTCTATCCCGAGCTGATTCATCAAGCGCAGATCTCGGGTGTACCCGTACTGCGCACGCAAGAGCACACCAGCCCCGTAATGGCTGCACTCATCGCGGCTCTTAACCAGCACTTAGCTCCCCGCATCACACGCCACGGCGTATTGGTTGAGGTGTACGGCGAGGGTATTTTGCTGCTGGGTGACAGCGGCGTCGGTAAGAGTGAGACCGCTATTGAGCTTGTCAAGAGAGGTCACAGACTAATCGCAGACGATGCAGTAGAGATCAAGCGCGTATCCGCAAAAACGCTGGTCGGCTCTGCTCCCGAGATCATCCGTCACTACGTAGAGCTGCGCGGCATCGGTATTGTGGATATCCGCCGCCTGTTCGGTATGGGCTCGGTCAAGGAGACCGAGAAGATCGACCTGGTCATCAACCTTGAGCCTTGGGTACAAGGTAAGATGTATGACCGCCTGGGTCTGGACGAGCAAAAGGTAGATATTTTGGGCATTAAGGTGCCCTGCACCACCATTCCCGTAAAGCCGGGCCGTAACCTTGCCATTATCCTGGAGATCGCGGCAATGAACAACCGCCAAAAGCGCATGGGCTTCAACACGGTTGAGGAATTCAACAAGAAGCTGATGGGTCAGATGGGGTTGGAATGATGCTTTGCATCATTCTGTGATATTCGCCTTCGGCGAGTGATTTTCCGACTGCGTCGGAGTGATATTTGCCCTTCGGGCAAGTGATATTCGTCGCGTTGCGACGAGTTGTGGAAGAAAAGTGCTTAACGCACTTTTCAATTTCAATTAAAATCAAAAATCCGCTCGAAATTTCGAGCGGATTTTTTACCTTCACGTGCTGCTTGCAGCACATATCACTGCACCGCAGGTGCAATATCACTGCGCAACTCGTTGCGCTTACGCCCAGCTCATAGTGCCCGGCTTAGGCTCGTAGATGCAGATGTCCTTAAGGAACGCAACTGCCTTTGCAAGACCCTCGTCAATGCTCATCAGGCTATCCTCGTGCTCAATAGACAGCACGCGGTCATAGCCCACAAGGCGCAGATTGGAAACCATATCTCTCCAATAGGTCTCGCCGTTGCCATATCCCACGGTACGGAACACCCACGCGCGGTGGATCTCGTCGCCGTAGTGCTTGGTATCCAGCACGCCATTCTTTGCGGTGTTGTACTTGTCGATCTTGGTGTCCTTTGCGTGGAAGTGATAGATCGCACCCTCGAGCTCACGAATAGCAGCCACGGGATCCATGCCCTGCCATACAAGGTGCGAGGGGTCAAAGTTTGCACCGATCACGTCGCCAACAGCAGCGCGCAGTCTGAGCAGCGTTTCGGGGTTGTAAGCGCAGAAGCCGGGGTGCATTTCAAACGCGATGTGGTCAACACCGTGTGCCTTTGCAAACGCGCCTGCTTCCTTCCAATAAGGGATCAGCACCTCGTTCCACTGCCAGTCAAGAATCTTGAGGAAATCATCCGGCCAAGGGCAAGTGACCCAGTTGGGGTACTTTGCACCGGGCGCGTCACCGGGGCAGCCCGAGAAGGTAATGACCGTATCAATACCCATCTTCTCTGCCAGCAGCACTGCCTCGCGGAAGTCCTTATCGTAGGATGCAGCAATCTCGGCATCGGGGTGCACGGCATTGCCGTGTACTGCCAGCGCACAAACGCTGACGTCATATTTTGCAAGGGTTGCGATAAACTCGTCATACTTTGCAGGGTCTGCAAGCAGCTCTGCGGGATTGCAGTGTGCCTTGCCGGGGTAGCCACCCGCGCCAAGCTCTACAGTATGTACGCCAAGGCTCGTGATGATAGAAAGAGCCTCGTCAAGAGATTTTTGTCCGTATAAATTTGCAAGAACGCTGATTTTCATGAGAAATTATCCTCTCTTAGTCAAAATTAGTCAAAGTAGTAGGGCTTGCCGGTCTTTGCGGACTCGTAAATGCCCTCGAGAATGCGGGTAACCACGTAAGCCTGCTCGGGGAGCACGCAAGGATCGGTATCGTTTACGATAGCGTTGATCCACTGTGCAGCCTCCACGGAAGAGGGATCGCCTGCGCTTGCGCCCTCGTAGAACGCAGCACCCTGAGGATTGAGCGTGGGACGCAGCACGTACTGGCTGTTGTTGCGAATGCCGTTGATGCGTACGCCGTCATGCAAGTCACCGCCTGCCTTGGTGCCGCATACCAGCGTGGTTGCCTCGCGTACGTCGAGCATGTTGATTGCCCATGCGGACTCCAGATTGATGGTTGCCCCGTTTTCCATGACGACAAAGCCGAATGCGCTATCTTCAACCGTGAACTTTTCGGGATCCCAGTTGCCCCATGCGTTGCCCTGATTGGTGTCCTTGTTGAGCTTGTGATAGGAGGTACCTACGCAGTACTTGGGCTTGTAGTTATCCATGATCCAAAGGGTCAGGTCGAGAGAGTGGGTACCGATATCGATCAGAGGACCGCCGCCCTGCTCATACTCGTTGAGGAATACGCCCCAGGTAGGAACAGCTCTGCGACGCAGCGCGGTTGCCTTTGCGTAATAAATGTCACCAAACGTGCCGTTGAGCGCCTCGGTCTTGAGGTACTGTGCACCCATCGACTGACGGGACTGGTAACCAATGGTCAGCTTCTTGCCCGAGCGAGCAGCAGCGTCCAGCATCTTCTTTGCTTCCTCGGAGTTGATCGCCATGGGCTTTTCGCACATAACGTGCTTGCCGGAGTCAAGTGCGTCAACCGTAATAAAGGAGTGAGAGCGGTTGGGGGTGCAGACGTGGATGACGTCAATGGTTTCATCCTTGAGCAGCTCCTTGTAATCGGTGCAAACAAAAGCATCGGGCGTGCCGTACTTTGCCTTTGCGTCAATTGCTCTTTGCTCAATGATGTCACAGAACGCAACCATTTCCACGTTGGGCAGCTTCTTAAGAGCAGGCATGTGCTTGCCGTTTGCAATACCGCCACAGCCAATAATACCAATTCTGACCTTTTCCATTTGTTTGTCCTCCATTAAGAGTGATTTTTTGTTTGAGCGACCTTGAAATCGCCGCATTTTTACATCTATATCATACCGAAAAAATCCCGATTTTGCAAGCGCAAAACCGGGATTTTTCAATGTTTGTAGAGTTGCATAATTTTGCACAAAGGTTTTTGTGCAAGAGTGCCTTGACACCCACCAATGGCTTGCCATTGGTGGATTTCATCGCAAAGCGATTTCATCCGCGATAGCGGATTTCATCTGCCGCAAGGCAGATTTCATTTCGTTCGCGCGGCAAGAATTTACACAATCAAATACTTACACCCCTCAATCGACATCGGATCGTCTGCGGGGGTATCGGCATCCAGATCGTTTGCATTGCGCACTGCGCTCAGCGAAGTGGCGTACCGCTTGGCAACGCTCCAGAGCGAGTCGCGCTCCGAGGGGTAGCACACGGTAAACGCACCGCCGGCGCGCTCCACGCCCTCACCGTAGCTGACGCTGCGCAGCACGCGCGCCTGTGCCGTATCCCACAGCTCGGCAGCGCAGGTGATCTCGGCATCGATCCCAATCCTCTCACCGTCCACGCGAGCGCGGCAGGAAAGCACCTGCACGCGGGCGCGCCAATCCTCGGGCTCACGGGCACATTCCAGCTCGTATTTCCAAGGAAGCGTGATCTCATGCGGCGATACCTCTCCGTCCGCATACATCAGCACCACGTAATGCGCCGTACCGCTCAGCGTGCATCTGCCGCGCTCCCAAGTCATCTGTTCTGCATCCGCACTGCCGCACACATCCACAATGCTGCCCCCCGCAGGGATTTCGGCATCGGCAAGAGCAATGCTGTCGCTCTGTGTAAAGTTTCCGTTGAGTGCGCGGATGGCAACGGGCAGTTCGTATTC
>JAZOLE010000106.1:0-17621 GCA_045652835.1 Eubacteriales bacterium
GTTACAGCCAGACGGCAGCCACGGTGACCCATCATGGGGTTGAACTCGTGCAGGCCCTGGATGATAGCCTTGATCTGCTCAACGGTCTTGCCCTGGGTGTTAGCCAGCAGAGCGATTTCTTCCTCAGTGGTGGGAACGAACTCGTGCAGAGGGGGATCCAGGAAACGGATGCAAACAGGGGTGCCCTCGAGAGCCTCGTAGATCTTCTCGAAGTCGGACTGCTGGTAAGGCAGGATCTTCTCCAGAGCTACCTCACGCTCAGCAGCGTTGTCAGAGCAAATCATCTCACGGAAAGCAGCAATTCTGTCTGCCTCGAAGAACATGTGCTCGGTACGGCACAGACCGATACCCTCAGCGCCCAGCTCGCGAGCCTTCTTAGCATCTGCGGGAGTATCAGCGTTGGTTCTTACCTTCAGGGTGCGGAACTTGTCAGCCCAGCCCATGATGGTGCCGAAGTTGCCGGAAATCTCAGCATCAACGGTGGGGATAATGCCGTCGTAAATGTTACCGGTAGAACCGTCGATGGAGATGTAATCGCCCTCAACGTAGGTCTTACCAGCCAGAGTGAACTTCTTGTTCTCCTCGTCCATAGCGATTTCGCCACAGCCGGATACGCAGCACTTACCCATACCACGAGCAACTACTGCTGCGTGAGAGGTCATACCGCCGCGAACGGTCAGGATACCCTGGGATGCCTTCATACCGGTGATATCCTCGGGAGAGGTCTCCAGACGAACCAGAACTACCTTCTTGCCGGCATTGTGCCAAGCCTCAGCGTCCTCTGCGGAGAAGACAACCTGGCCGCAAGCAGCACCGGGAGAAGCGCCCAGACCCTTACCAACAGGGTTAGCTGCCTTCAGTGCCTTAGCGTCGAACTGGGGATGGAGCAGAGTGTCGAGGTTTCTGGGGTCGATCATCTGAACAGCCTCAGCCTCGGTCTTGTGACCCTCGGCTACCAGATCAACTGCGATCTGCAGAGCTGCGGGAGCAGTTCTCTTACCGTTACGGGTCTGGAGCATATAGAGCTTGCCGTGCTCAACGGTGAACTCCATATCCTGCATGTCGTGATAGTGGTTCTCGAGGATCTCGCAAACCTTAACGAACTGAGCGTAAGCCTCGGGGAACTTCTCAGCCATCTGAGCGATGGGCATGGGAGTACGAACACCTGCAACTACGTCCTCGCCCTGAGCGTTGGTCAGGAACTCACCCATGAGCTTCTTCTCACCGGTGGAGGGGTCACGGGTAAATGCAACACCGGTGCCGCAATCTTCACCCATGTTACCGAATGCCATTGCCTGTACGTTTACTGCAGTACCCCAAGAGTAAGGAATGTCGTTGTCACGTCTGTAAACGTTTGCACGGGGGTTGTCCCAAGAGCGGAATACTGCCTTAACAGCACCCATGAGCTGCTCCTTGGGGTCGGTGGGGAAGTCAACGCCGATCTTAGCCTTGTACTCAGCCTTGAACTGCTCAGCCAGCTCCTTGAGGTCCTCAGCGGTCAGCTCAACGTCAAGGGTAACACCCTTCTCTTCCTTCATCTTGTCAATCAGTTCCTCGAAGTACTTCTTGCCGACTTCCATAACGACGTCGGAGTACATCTGGATAAATCTTCTGTAGCAGTCATATGCCCAACGAGCGTTGCCGGACTTCTCTGCCATAACCTGTACAACCTGCTCATTCAGACCAAGGTTCAGGATAGTGTCCATCATACCGGGCATGGATGCGCGTGCACCGGAACGAACGGAAACCAGCAGGGGGTTCTCAAGATCACCGAACTTCTTGCCGGTAACTTCTTCCATCTTTACGATGTACTCGTTGATCTCAGCCTGAATGTCGGGGTTGATCTGCTTGCCGTCTTCATAGTACTGGGTGCAAGCCTCGGTGGAAATAGTGAAGCCCTGGGGAACGGGAAGACCGATGTGGGTCATCTCTGCAAGGTTAGCGCCCTTACCGCCCAGCAGCTCACGCATGCTAGCGTTGCCTTCTGTAAACAGGTAGCAATACTTCTTTGCCATGTAGGTAATACCTCCATATAATAAAATTTTTATAAACTATTTTTGGCCGCGCGAAGCCATACCCGGAACGGCATGACCCTGTTACGGCATTGTTCATTATAACATAATTCCCCGCATCGGACAAGTTTTTTCAATATATTTATTCCTTTTGTATTTGTAAACTTTTTTTGAACGCGGTCACAATGCACAAAAAACCTTTGACAGGGGGGCTGATTTCGTATATAATATAGGTCAGAACTAAAAAACGCAAGGCGAGGGAGTTTTTCTCTCGCTTTATGGTCATTTGCGAAAAGAGGACAACATGAGCAACATTTTTGATATTTTTAAAAAAATTGAGCAAGAAAAGGCAAGCACGGGGCCTATTGAATACCTGATTGTAGGACTTGGCAACCCGGGGCGCGACTACGAGAACACGCGCCACAACGCGGGCTTTTTGTGCATAGATTACATTGCCGCAAAGTGCGGGGTACAGATCAACAGATCCAAATATTCGGCACTGGTGGGAGAAGCGACCATTGGGGGCAAGAGATGCCTGCTTGTCAAGCCGCAGACATTTATGAACCTTTCGGGCAGAGCGGTGCTGGAGGCATCGGACTTTTACAAGATCGCGCCCGAGAAGATTTTGGTACTGTCCGACGACGTGAATTTGGACGTAGGACGCATGCGTTTGCGTGCCAAGGGCTCTGCAGGTGGGCAGAAGGGTTTGGAGAATATTATTTTGAGACTTGGTTCGGAGGATTTCCCGAGATTACGCATGGGCGTAGGCAAGAAGCCGCATCCCGATTTTGACATGAAGGACTGGGTACTTTCGGAGTTTTCCAAGCAAGATCAGAAGATGCTGTTTTCGTGCTTTGAAACGGCATACGAAGGCATTGTCAAGCTGGTAAACGGCAAATTCGAGGATGCCCAAATGCAGTGCAATAGCCACACCTATAAAGAGTAACCCCCACCACACAACCCCCCCTCTTGAAAGTTTTTACGTCGCTTTTTTCAAAAAGCGACCGCCCATCCAAGGGCGCGCAGCCCTTGGTCGCGCCCGCAGGCGCGAAACCCTTACTCGCCGTTTTTGATTTGCTTGCAAATACGTTCTTCTTTTTGCGGCTACTTGCTCAAAAAAAGAACGGAAACAGTTTTCTCACATAATGCCACAACGGACAACCAAACCCAAATGTTTGTAGGGGAGGATATCATCCTCCCGCCAGCGTTGAAGTTGGTTTTCCCTCACCCAAGCGGATGCCCAATCCTTTTACTGGCGGGAGGATGATATCCTCCCCTACAGAAGTTCGTTTTTTACATTGAGGTAATTCTCTCCGTTCTTTTTGGGCAAAGAGCCGCAAAAAGAACCAAAAACGGCGTGGGATAATTTCGCCTCTGCGGAGGCGACAAGGGCGCTGCCCTTGACCCGCGAGCTTTTGAAAAAGCTCGACCAAAACTTTTCATCCTGTAATACTTAACCTGACTAAAGGAGTTCACATGAACTTACTCACCGATGCTATCCGACAGGATGGCGAATACGGGCAGCTGCTTGCTGCCGTCAAACGCGGATTTCGCGACAAGCCGCTCCCTCTGCTCGCCAATGGGCTTTGCGAGGGTGCTTCCGATGCCTTTATCACTTCCCTGCTCCAAGATACCGCATCCCTCACCCCCTCCTCTGCCATCATCGTCTGTGCCGAGGAAAAAGAGTGCTTGCGCACCAAGGATATGCTGGAGCTGTTCGGCATCACCGCCGCTTTCTATCCCGTTCGCGATCTTACCTTCTATAATATCTCCGCCTCGCATGAATACGAGCATGAGCGCATTCGCGTGCTCTCCGGTATTCTTTCGGGGGCTTTTGACGTGGTCATTACCACTCCCGATGCCATGCTTGGCTATACCATTCCCGCTGACCGTCTGCTTGATTCCACGCTCACGCTCGACTTTGACACCCGTATAGACCCCGATGAGCTCTCGCGCCGCCTGATCGAAGCAGGTTATGCACGTATGGACATGGTGGACGGCGCAGGCCAGTTTGCCCGTCGCGGTGGCATTGTGGATATTTATCCCCCCATGGGCACCTTCACTGACGAGGACGGCAAAACCATTGAGGGTGCGCACTCCTTGCGTATTGAGCTGTTTGATGACGAGATCGACCGCATGGTCTTTTTCGACATTGACTCCCAGCGTACCGTTGCCTCCATCACCTCTGCCACCATTCCCCCGGCACGCGAGATCCTTTGCAACACCGAGGCACGCACAACACTCGCCAAAGCCATCAAAGACAAGCTGCGCACTTGCCGCGATGACGAAGCGCGCAGCATTCTCTCCGCTGAGCTTGCAGCGCTGGGCACAGGCACAGGCGACGCCGCCAACGGCATAGCCGAGCTGCACTTTATTGACAAGTACATTTCCCTGATCTACCCCGAAAAATGGGCACTGACCGATTATTTCGACCGCAAGCCGCTGATCTTGGTGCGCTCCACCTCTGCCGTGAACGACCGCCTCAAGGCTGCCGTGTGGCAGACCAACCAAACCGTAACAGAGCTCATGGAATCCGGCACGATTGCCTCGGCATACGCGGAATACCAAAAGCCGCAGGCGGAATTTGAGCGTTTTCTTGACACGGGAGTGACCGTGCACGTGGACTCGCTTTCCTACGGCATGTCGGGCAAGCGACTGGGCGGCATTTTCGGCTTCCGCACACGCCACATGGTGTCCTATGCCGAAAACTTCCAGCTGCTTTGCGAGGATTTGACAGGCTACATGCGCGGCGGCTACCGCACGGCGGTTATGACCGAGAACGAAACCGCTGCCAAAAACCTTGCCGAAATGCTCTCGGAGCACGGCTTTGATACCGCGGTGGAATCGGCAAAGCGACCGCTGACAGCGCAAGATTTGAAAAAAGACGAGGTCACAATCATCTGGCGCAGCTTCTTGTTCGGCTACGAGCTGTTCACGCCGCGCATCGCGCTGCTCTCCACCAATCCCGACAGCAAGACCGCCACGCTCTCCGTACAAGCCAAGCCCACACGCAAGAAAAAGCAGCGCGAAGGCACGGCAGCCATTCTCTCTTATGCAGACCTGACCGAGGGCGACTACGTTGTACACGAGACCCACGGTATCGGTATCTATACAGGCATTGAAACGCTGAGCACCTCGGGGGCCAAGCGCGACTATATCGGCATCAAGTACGCAGGTGCCGACAAGCTCTATATTCCCGTAGAAAAGCTGGACATGGTATCCAAGTACATCGGCGCACGCGCCGAGGACGGCACGGTCAAGCTCTCCAAGTTCGGCACAGACGGCTGGCAAAAATCCAAAGCCCGCGCCAAGGCTGCGGTCAAGGACATGGCAAAGGAGCTCATCCAGCTTTACGCGCAGCGCATGCGCGTCAAGGGTCACGCCTTCCCGCCCGACGAGGATTTCCAACGCGACTTCGAGGCAGCCTTTGCCTACAGCGAAACCGACAGTCAGCTGGACGCTGCCGAGGACATCAAGCGCGACATGGAAAAAGCCGTTCCCATGGACCGTCTGCTTTGCGGTGACGTGGGCTACGGCAAAACCGAGGTTGCCTTCCGTGCAGCCTACAAAGCCATCATGGGCGGCAAGCAGGTTGCTCTCTTGGTGCCCACCACCATTCTCGCCCTGCAGCACTTCCAGACCGCCACCGCGCGCATGCGCGCCTTTGGCGTCAATATCGACATGGTATCCCGTTTCCGCACCCCCAAGCAGCAGGAGCAAATATTGCGCCGTCTTGAGCGAGGCGACCTTGACATGATCATCGGCACACACCGCCTGCTTGGCAAGGACGTCAAATTCAAGGACCTCGGACTTCTGATCGTGGACGAGGAGCAACGCTTTGGCGTGGCGCAAAAGGAAAAGCTCAAGCAGCTTGCAGGCAACATTGACGTGCTCTCGCTCTCGGCTACTCCCATCCCCCGTACACTCAACATGGCAATGGGCGGCATTCGCGACATCTCGGTGCTTGATCAAGCCCCCGGCAACCGCCTGCCCGTGCAGACCTACGTGCTGGAGCACGAGCCGCTGATCATTCTGGAGGCGATCCGCAAGGAGCTGCGTCGCGGCGGTCAGGTATTCTATCTGCACAACTTTGTGGAAAGCATTGACAAGGTCGCAGCAGACCTATCTAAGCAGCTGCCCGACGCGCGCATCACGGTAGCGCACGGCAAAATGGACAAGGACACCCTGGAGGACATTTGGGAAAGCATGATCCGCGGTGACATTGACATCCTTGTCAGCACCACCATCATTGAGACAGGTGTGGACGTTCCCAACGCAAACACGCTGATCGTGGACAACGCGCACAGGCTGGGACTTTCCCAGCTGCACCAGCTGCGCGGACGCATCGGGCGCAGCGCGCGTCGCGCATACGCCTACTTCACCTATCCCGTAGGCAGAGCGCTCCCCGAGATCGCGCAAAAGCGTCTTGAGGCGATCCGCGACTATGCGGAATTCGGTGCAGGCTTTAAGATCGCGCTGCGAGATATGGAGATTCGCGGTGCGGGCAACCTTTTGGGCGCGGAGCAGCACGGTCACCTTGACGCGGTGGGATATGACATGTACATCAAGCTGCTCAAGAACGCAGTGCTTGAGGAAAAGGGCGAGCTGCCCGAGCAAAAGGCAGAATGCTCTGTTTCGCTGGATTACGATGCTTACCTGCCCGAATCCTACGTGCGATATCCCGGTCAGCGCATGGCGCTTTACAAGCGAATTGCGCTCATTGAAACCGAATACGACCGCGATGACATTGCAGACGAGCTGCTTGACCGTTACGGAGACCTGCCCGTGCAGGCAGAAAATCTGCTTTACGTGGCACTCATTCGCGCAGAGGGCGCGGCTTGCGACATCAGGCAGATCCGACAGGACGGCAGCACAGTTGCCATTTACCCGAACAAATTCCGCTACGAGGTATGGGCTGACCTTTCGCGCATGCTTGGCGGCAGGCTCAAAATGGTGCTGTCCGGAGAGCCGCATATGGTACTGCGCTTAAAGGAAAAAGAAAACGCTCTGCGTCTTATTCATAAAATGTTCGTAAAATATACGGAACTTAGCAAACAATCCGACGATTGAATGCGTTATAATGTAAGTAGTAAAAAAAGAAAAGGAAACAATATATGAAACGCTTTACAGTCAAATTACTCCTGCTGCTTCTGACGCTTGCACTCTGCCTTCCCCTTTTGGCAGGCTGTTCGGGCAAGAAGGGCAAAACGCTCTTGGAGATTGAGGGCGTCAAGGTTTCGGTTAACACCTACGAGCTGCTGCTCTCGCGTATGAAGGGCATGCTGGCAAGATCCGAGGGCACCGCAATTGACAAGGATGATTTTTGGGCCACCGTGGTGGATTCCGACAACACCACCTACGATCAATACCTGCGCGATGCCATTCTGGAAAACGCAAAAACCTACGCCATTGGCGTATACCTGTTTGATCAGGTATACGGGCTGACCTTGCCCAAGGAAACCATTGACAGCATTGACGCAG
Source organism: Eubacteriales bacterium (assembly GCA_045652835.1). GTDB lineage: Bacteria > Bacillota > Clostridia > Oscillospirales > CAG-272 > SVQP01. The sequence goes on from JAZOLE010000106.1 coordinate 7,494, forward strand.
AGCTTGCCGAGTTTGTGGACTACGATGGCGACGGCTCCAAGGCTGCCTTTAATCAGGTGCTTTCCGAGTTTGGCGTCAATTATGACATTCTCCGACAGACCTACATCATGGAAGCCAAGATAGATGCGCTCAAGCTGCACCTGTACGGCACAAACGCGTCTAAGATTGCAGACAACGTCAAAGAAGAATATTGTCAGGAGCACTTTGTGCGCTTCAAGCAGGTCTTCCTTGCCTCCTACTACTACGTTTGCGAGACCGACGCCAACGGTGACGAGATTTACTACACCGAAAACTCGCTTGGCAACAAGGTGGTATGCTACGATAAGGAAAACGGCACCACCAAAACCGACAAGGACGGCAACATCATCAAGGATAAGGACGGCTATGACGTTTACTATACCGAGGACGGCAAGATCGCCTATGACACCAAGACCGGTTCTACCGCATTTGTATTCGACAAGGACGGTCAGCCCGTAGTCGGCGACTACACCAAGGAAGAGCTTGCCGAGATCAAAAAGGAAGCCAACACCATTCTCTCCAAAATCCCCGCAGGCGAATACGATGCCTTTGAGATCTTTATGGAGCAGAGAGGCGAGGACGAGGACGCACAAACCTACGAAAACGGCTACTACTTATACAACGATCCTTCCAACTATGCCGCCTACCCCTACTTGGAAAGCATTGTGGACGCACTGGGCGATATGGAAGTTGGCGAGGTTACGCTGGTGGAATCCGATTACGGCTATCACGTAGTCATGAAGTACCCCGTGGAAAAGGGCGCATACTCCGACAAGGACAACAAGGACTGGTTCGAGGGCTTTGAGCAGAGCCTGACCGAGGACATGTTCATGAACCTTTGCAAGGAATACATGGACAAGGTTACCGTGGATGAGGACATCCTTGCAACCGTGCCCCCCATGAAGAACATCGGCAAGAATTATTATTATTAACAGGCTCCCCCAATAAAACACGGAAAGGACGTTACTTATGAAGATTCGCGCACTGTTACTTTTGTGTGTTTGTCTGTTGCTGACGTTGACACTGTTCGCCTGCAACACACCCGATGATCAACCCGATAATCAACCCATTGATCAGTCTACCGACACAAGCAATGACTCCGAGGCAACGACCGAACAAGACACCCCTTCCGATCCCGATGCCATTGCAAACTACACCGTTTATGTTCCCGAAAACGCAACCGTTTGGGAGCGCAAGTGCGCAGAGAAGCTGATCGCCAAGATTGCCGATGCGACAGGCGTGACCCTGACGCTGGTACGAGACGAGGCTGCACGCACCGATTACGAGATTCTGATCTGCGGCAAGCCTGCCGATGCAGGCTTTGATGCCGACAAGATCGGCTACAACGGCTACGCTGTCAAGCGCGAGGGCAACAAGCTGACCTTGGCAGCCGCTATTGAAAACGGCATGCTGGCAGCAGTTGACTACGTACTTTCCAACGCAATTGCAGACGGTAAGATTGCGCAGAGCTGCGACGTGCTGGTAGAGCAGAACGTCGAGCTGGTCAAGCCCGATCCGAACAAGCACATCAACGTTTCGATCGAAGCCGACACCGGCTACGACATTTATCAGCTGCCCTCAATCCTCAACTCCGGCTACCGCTACGGCGCGTCCATCATTGTCAACGAGGACGGCACCATGGACGCTTGGTTTGCCATGACCGGCTGCGGTGCAGAGCAATGGGACTGGATCTCCTATAAGCACTCCCCCGACGGCGGCAAGACATGGAGCGAGGAAAAATGCGTACTCCAGCCCACCCCCGACAGCTACGATCACTACTCCTGCTGTGACCCCGGCGTCATTTACTTTAACGGCTACTACTACATCGGCTACACCTCCACGGTCAACGCCAACATGTGCGACAACTGCATTTTCGTAGCGCGTTCCGAGAACCCCGACGGTCCTTTTGAAAAATGGAACGGCAGCGGCTGGGGCGGCGACAAGCCGCAGCCCATCGTCTTCTTCTCCGAGCCTCAGAATCTGTGGGGCAATGGCGAGATCAGCTTTGTGGAGCTGAACGGCACGCTGTACATGTACTACACCCTTTCCGGTGCCAGCGGTCACTCCACGCAGGTGTCTGTTGCCAACGCGCTTGATGAAAACTGGCCCGCTACCATGGAGCACAAGGGCATTGCGGTCAACGGCGGCTCCAACGACTCGCTGGACGTCAAGTACGTTGAGGAATACGGCAAGTTCCTTGCCATCTCCACCGACGAGCGTCTGACCACCAACAGTTACCTTACCTTCTTTGAATCCAACGACGGCATTACCTTTGAACAGGTAGACATCGTCAAAAAGAACGTATATCACTTCTGCCACAACTCGGGCATGGCGGGCACCAAAAACGGCCACATCACCAAGGACATGCCCACCTTTGCAGCCTACGCCTACGGTCCCGACTGGGGCGTTTGGAACACCCGTGTGCAGGATTTCACGCTCTCACTGACCGACAAGATCGATCTTAGCGAGCGCAACGAGAACAACATCAAGGCAACCACCGAGCGCGACCAGCGCGACCCCGACTCGCTTGAATTCGTTGCCATCTCGGCACGCTCCAATGATGTCATTCGCGTGTCCGAACGCGCAAACACGGTCAAGCTTGACCTGTATGCTTGCACCACGTTCCAGAATAACTGGGTCAATCTGCGCAAATATGCAGACGAAATCAAGCTGTACGACTACGATGAAACCGTTGTCAAGGCAAGAGAAGGCTCTTTGACCATGGACGTGGTCGGCAAGGGCTCGACCGTGGTGACCGTGGAATTCCGCGGCATGATCACCTACGTTTGCATCAAGACCTATGACAGAAGCGGCTCTACCGGTGCTGTTGTAGACTTTGTTCCCTTTGTCACCGACACCTATACCATTGACCAGAAATCTCTGCTGACCTACAATCCTCAGATCAAGTCGATCATCAGCTACGATGACGGCAAGTGGATCGAGGGCTGGGGTGCAGCACACGGCATTACCTACGAGTATGACGAGTCCGCTCTCACGGTAAGCGCAGAGGGCACCGTGCTGCCTCGCAAAGCAGGCACGCACGAGATCACGGTCAAGTGCGGTTCGTTCTCCTACGTAGCAAAGGTCACGGTCATCGCGCCCGACAAGATCTTTACCTACGATAATATTGACTTTACCGATGCGCAAGCCGCCAAGGTGATGGGTAACACCTCGGGCGCTTCCTGCAAGCTGACAGCAGACGGTTTGCTCTGCACCGCCACCACGGGCAAAGACCCGCTCATCTACCTCAACTACATTGCAGGCGGCATTGACACCTCCAAGTACAAGTCAATCACGCTGACCTACAAGTTAGATCCCGGTGTCAGCCAGACCCGCGGTCAGATGTTCTTTATGACCGATGCAAATCCCGAGCCTGCCGAGGCTGCTTCGCAGAAGTACGTTATGAAGGCAGACGGACAATGGAACACCGTTACCATTGATCTTGCAGGCAAGGCATATTGGAGCGGCATGCTCAATCAGATCCGCTTCGACTTCTTTGACGGCTCTCAGGCAGGCGAATCGATCCTGATTCAGTCTATCGTACTCAATCCCGTTGAGGAATAAAAAAACAGGAGTCACCTTGCGGTGACTCCTGTTTTTTCATCCGCCGCAGGCGGATTTCATCGCGCAGCGATTTCATCCTCGCAAGAGGATTTCATCCGCCTGCGGCGGATTTCATTGTCCGTTGGGATATTATGTGAGAAAATCCTCTCCGTTCTTTTGGGGTTCTTACCGTAGGGGCGATCAGTGATCGCCCGCATATCGTTGGGATATTATGTGAGAAAATTCTTTCCGTTCTTTTTGAGCAAGGTGCTGCAAAAAGAACCAAAAACAGCGTAGAAAGGTTTCGCCTCTGCGGAGGCGACCAAGGGCGCTGCCCTTGGAGCCCGCGAGCTTTTGAAAAAGCTCGATCAAAACTTTTCAAGAGAGGTTGTCCGTATGGTGAAAAAGAGGTCGCTTTCGCGACCTCTTTTTTATGAAATCAGTCCTCCGCGTCACACTGGCGCAGGAACTTGATGCATCTGCCTACCTCTTCGATACCCGTGGGGGTCAGCGTTTCGCTCTCAACAACCATCGGGATGCCCATCTCGATTGCTCTTGCGCGAACTGCCTTGACGGGAGCGTCACCCTCGCCCAAAGCCTTGCCCTGTCCGCCCATGTGACCGTCCTTTAAGTGAATCACGCGCAGACGGTCTGCAAGTCTGTTCATGACCTGGATAGGATCAAGACCTGCGTTGAACGCCCAGTAGGTATCGATCTCAAAGAACACGTTGCATCTCTTTTCCAGCTCGGAGTGAATGGTGGAGCCCCAAGGCATGACCACAAACTCGTGAGAGTGGTTATGATAGCCTACCTCAATGCCTGCCTCTGCCATCTTCGGGATCGCAGCATTCACAATAGCAGCAAAGCGGTCGATCTTCTCAAGCGTGCTCAGATCCTCGCCCGGAATGATAAAACGCTTGTTGCCAATGGTCTTGTGGTACGCAATGGTCGCGTCAATGTTCTCGGGCAGCAGCTCTGCCGTACCCGAATGCGTGCCCGAGCAGGTCAGACCGTACTTTTCCTGCCATGCGGCAACCTGCTCTGCGCTGTTACCGAAAAAGCCTGCGTACTCTACTGAAGAGTAGCCCAGCTCGGCAACTGCCTTGAGTGCGCCTTCCAGATCATTGCCCGTCATATCGCGCACGCTGAATAATTGCAAACCGTATTCCATGTTACTTCTCCTTTATGTATATTATAATTTATGCCAAATCCTCAAAAGGCATTTTGATTCCAAGTTCTTCAATCTTGCGGCAGTAGTCCTTGACTCGCTCGGGCAAATAGTCGCAAACGCGATGCCCGTCAAAGCCCACGCTGACCTCAACACCCGCGCGGCGCACAATGTCCTGCTGCTCGGGGGAGTCAAAGAAGTTCAGCATATACTGATGCTGTCTGAAATGGTGCGTCGGGTCATAGCTGACGTTCATTTCCCAGAAAATGCCGCGCTCCGCCATCTTCTTAAAGAAATCGTAAGGCTCCATGCCAATCTTTTTAGCAAACGCAAACAGGTCGGTATGCGCCACGCCTGCCTTACAGCCAAGGCACTCGGCATAGCCAAACAAGTCGCCCTTTGCCACCGATTGCTCCATGGCGTCGATGTTCTCGATCAGGCAGTAATCAAAATACGAAATGTCATCCGCGTCCACAAGGTTATGTCTGGGCAGATTCACCGTGCACACCTCAATGCCGCGCAGCACCGTGATCTGATCCTTATACTTCTCGCGCAGCAGATTGATGTGGTCATAATAACGCTTCAAGCAGCGGTAGTGGTCTGTTCCAAGCTCGGGATTCTTATAAAAGAACACGTCAAGTCGCTGATTACAAACGCCGTGATTATGGTCGGTAATACCGATCAGCTTTAGTCCACCTGCAATGGCAGCCTCGACCACCGCCTCGGGTTGATCCGCGCCGCAAAAGGAATAATAGGTATGCGAATGAAGATCCTGTAGCATATGCTTACCCCCCATTTATCTCATCCTCCTCATTATAACATACTTCCCCGCTCCGCGTCAAGGAAATTTGATTCGGCAATTTGCATAGAATGTATTGTATCAATTGACATATACCGGAGGTACTTATGAGGCAAAACGAAAACCGCAAGGCGGATTATAACGCAACCGCATCCAATATACAGGCACGGCAATGGGCAAACGCCGCACGGCACAAATACCTCTCACGCGTGCTGCGCACGGCAGCGCCCCGTCCCTCTGCCGTGTTTGCGCATTTGGGCGAGCAGAATTTGGCGCATGCCGATCGCCTTGCCAAGCTTGTATGGGAGCGCGGCGGCGACCCGGGGCTGCAGGTACGCTTTACCACGCCAAGGGTGTATCTCGGTGACGATATCCATTCCCGTGCCCCCGTAGTGGTGCGACGCGCCATCAATCAAAGCGTCACCGAGCTTGGCGAGGTACTGCACATGTACAAGCGGCTGCAAAAGGACGAGGAATCGGACGACACCGCCGAACTGATCGCCCAGACCGAGCGGCAGATCACCGAGCTTTACGAGCTGTTTGAATTGTATCGGAATGCGTAATACCCCCCCTCTCCGAGGGGGGATGGAATCGCGGAGCGAGCATCCCACTATGTGTCATCCTGAGCGTAGCGCGTAGCGCGAAGTCGAACTTTTGCGGAATGTAGTATCCGTCGCGCAGCAGGATACGGAATAGAGCAAAAGCGCGCAGCGGGATCTCCGGTGGGTCTACTCAACGTCTGCTTAGCCATGGTTACATTTTTTCGTATCCCATACCGCTTGCTTTCAAATGCTACTTGAAGCAGGCAGCATGTCAGAAATCGTTCGGAGATCCCTTCCTCGGTCGTGCGCAAACGCACTTCCTCGTCGGTTTTGGATCGGCTCGCGACAAAATGTCGCTCCCTCACCAAAACTTCGACTACGCAAAAAACAATCGAGATTCTTCGCTGTGCTCGAGAATGACAGATTGTTTTTTGCTCCGCTCAGGATGACACTCGGGGTGACGCGGCTGCGGGAGCAACCCCCCGCCCTACGGGTGGGGCGGTGCAATTTCCAATACAAAAATGGGCTTGCGCCCCTTTTTGTTCAATTATTCCCCGACGGCAATATCACCGTCGGTGCAATGCACGACCTTGATGGCAGAGCCTATATACCACGGAATATCCGGTTCTTCGTCTTTCTCAAGGGCATTCCACTCATCCATCGTGCCCATATACGTGATCTCGGTCAGGGATGTGCAACCGCTAAACACCGCATAGGAAAGTTCTTTCAAGCTATTTGGCAAAACCACCTCTGTCAAGGCGGGACAATTTGCAAAGGCAGCGGGGCCGATGCTCTCCACGCCATACTCCATTTTCACCTTTTCCAAATCCCTGCACTCTATAAAAGCACACTCGTCGATCATTTTGATTGATCCCGGAATTTCGGCGACCGCCAGTTCAAATGCATAAGCAAAGCCTCGCGACTCAATACAGTTCACAGGTAGACCGTCGATCTCCTTTGGGATTCCCAATCGATATGCATTTCCCTCCAATCTTTGCAAATCCCCGGCAATGCTCCACGAATCATTGCTCGGGTGCACAAACATAGGATACACCGGCAGCTCCGAAAAACGGAGATCCAGATCGGGATACAATGCCCGTCGCAACGCCACGAATACCGCGTGCAGCTTGGCTTTTCCGCTCTCGCCCAGCAACTCTGTAAACGTATTCTCATCCTGCGTCAGCATGATATCCATCATATGCAGCACCGTGCCGTCGTAGTGCTCGTAATTCTCCTCTACGTAAACCTCGGTTCTGTGCCCGATAACGGCGGTGGGCAACAGCAACGCGATCAGCAGCAAGGCGGCTGCCACGGGTATCCACACGCGCCAAGGTCTTGCGCGCACACCGCGTGAGGGGTTATTCACGCGCTCAAGCAGGTCAAAGTCGATCCCGCTCATCCAATACAAAAGCTTCATATCCGTCATACCGTGTATCCCTCGCTTTCCAGATCAGCGCGCAGCTTTCCCCTTGCGCGGGAAAGGATTTTGAATACGTTCTCACGCCTGATCCGATAGTAACGTGCGATGGAATCCACGCTTTCAAGGTAATAATAGCGGCGAATAAAAATGCCGCAATCGCGCTCGGGCAACGCCCTTAAAAACGCATTGAGTATGCGTGCAAACTCCAGCTCGTCCAGCTGTAATCTGCCATCGGCATGCGGATCGGCAACGTCGTGCAGCTCCTCCAATGCCAGCGCCACCTCTCCCCCTCCTCGCTTGGCACTGTGCAGGCGTTCAAAGCGATTGAGTGAGATATTGCGCGTGATCATACCCACGTACCCTTTCAGGCTGTCGGGGCGCACGGGCGGAATGGAATTCCACGTGCGCAGCCACGTGTCATTGACACACTCCTCGCTATCCTGCAGATTGCGCAGGATGTTTTGTGCAATGCTCATGCAATACGTACCGTATTTGGCTTCGGTTTGCACAATGGCTTGCTCATTGCGTTGGTTATACAAGGCAATGATCTCTTGGTCTTGCATAATTGTCTCCCTTCGTCTTTTGGATGGCGCAAGACGTTTCTGCAGGCAGAAATACCGCTTGCAGAATGCTGCACCTCATATAATAGTACCGCAATAAGACACAGAGTTGACAAAATTGTGGATATTTTTTCAATTTTCTTATCAAGCGCAGAAAAACCGCTCTTTCGAGCGGTTTTTCAAGTGCAACGCTGCCTTTTGCATTACAGAATAATACAAATTAAGCCGTTGCTGCCCTCGTTGATGATCTTTTCCAAGGTATCGCCGATCTTGGCACGCGAGGCTTCGGGCATGTGCTCCAGCTTTGCGTGCAGCCCCTCGTTGACCAGCTCGTAAAGGCTCTTGCCGAACATATGCGACTCCCAGATCTTTTTGGGGTCCTCCTCGAACTCGCGCAGCATGTACTTGACCAAATCCTCGGACTGCTGTTCGCTGCCCACCATGGGGCTGACCTCAGCAGAGATGTTGGCGCGGATCATATGAATCGACTGCGCACCTGCGCGTAATTTGACCCCGTAGCCGCCTGCCTGCTTGACAATACGCGGCTCTTCCAGCGTCATATCCTCGATATCGGGCATGACGATGCCGTAACCCTTTTGCTCGGCATCACGCAAAGCGCCCTCGATCTTATCATACTCCTGTTGCACCACGGCAAGGCGGCGGAGCAGCGCAATCAGCTCCTGCTCTCCCTCGATCTCAAAGCCTGTCAACTCGCTGATGACCTGATAATAAAGCCCGTCAATGGGGTCAAGCGAGATGCGCACCTTGCCCGTACCAAGGTCAATGGCATTGATCTCGGCAGCCTTGATATACTCGTTATCGCCAAGGTCGGCAAACGCTTCCTTGACGTCACCGATCTTGCTGACCCGATCGGCGCAGCGGCGGATCGAGTTCAAAAGTGAGCGACGGATAGGGTGCTCGGCATCCAAAGCACGCGTCCATTCGGGCAGGTGCAACGCGATCTCGGCTACGGGAAACTCATGCAGCACAAGCTCTAAGATATGGCGGATATCCTCGGCATCAAGCTCCAGGCAGGACACCAGCGCCACCGGCACGCCATACTTTTCCTCCAGCTCGTAGGCAAGGTTCATAGCACTTTCCGAGGTGGGATTGACCGAATTGAGGATCATGGCAAACGGCTTGCCCAACGCCTTGAGTTCACCCACGATGCGCTCCTCTGCTTCAACGTAGCTGGGGCGAGAGATGTCACCGATGCTGCCGTCGGTCGTGATCAGCATACCGATGGTGGCGTGCTCGGTAATGACCTTGTGCGTGCCCATCTCGGCAGCCTCAACGAACGGCATGGGTTCTTCCTGCCAGGGCGTGCGCACCATACGCGGCTGCCCGTTTTCGATGGTGCCCAGCGCTTCGGGCACGATATAGCCCACGCAGTCGATCATTTTGACGCGCAAGGAAGCGCAATCGTCGATCTGAATGGGCACTGCCTCATCCGGGATAAACTTTGGCTCGGTGGTCATGACTGTCTTGCCCGCAGCCGATTGCGGCATTTCGTCACGCGCACGCTCACGCGAGTAGCCCACGCCGATATTCGGCAGCACGAGGGCCTCCATAAAGCGTTTGATAAAGGTGGATTTACCGGTACGTACGGGGCCAACGACCCCGATATAGACGTCGCCGCCCGTACGCTCGGCGATATCTTGATAAATGGAATGTTCAGGCATAATACGTCCTCCCCTGTTTTGTTCGCTATAATTTATGAAAAGCAAGACTTAGTTAGAACAAGGAAAGAGAAATTGCTTGACTTTCGCAGGGCGGACGAGCTCATGATGAAATTTTTTGAGCCGGCATTTTGACAAGCAGCTATGATATATCTTTTCGTCTCCGAATTTATCAAACCCTCTTGCACTGCACATTTTTATATGATATACTTAATATGGAGAATTATCAATCACTAGCCGCACGGCTATACATAAAGGGGCACGCATGGTTTTTTCATCACTTTTCTTTATATTCGCCTTCCTTGTCATCAGCTACGCGCTGTATGCCGCCTTTCGTGGCATTCGCGCACGCAACACCGTCCTTTTGGTGTCCTCCCTGATCTTTTACGCTTGGGGTGG
>JAZOLE010000107.1:0-22363 GCA_045652835.1 Eubacteriales bacterium
AATGCTCTGCCGAATGCAGAGAGTTCTTTAACATTAAGATGTCGCAGTGGCCCAACGAGCCCGATAAGCTTGGCGGCTGGCCTTGGATGGACTTTACCCGTCCGCAGCGCGTGTTTGCCAATCTCAAGGGCGAGGATGAGGTTATCAACGTGTCTGTTGCGCAGCATCCCCAGCTTCGCTTTGGCGACTCTGTGATGTATGGCGAGACCGACAACAACGGTCGCGGCTTCCACGATATGCATAACGATCCCGACCCCGATGCGTATCTGCACGGCTACAACTTTGCCGAGCAGTTTGAGCGCGCCATTGAGACCGATCCGCCCATCGTGCTTGTGACCGGCTGGAACGAATGGATCGCAGGCAGATGGCAGGGATTCCCCCACAGACCCATCATGTTCGTGGACTGTGCGAACTATGAGTACAGCCGTGACCTCGAAATGATGCGCGGCGGCTATTTTGACAACTATTTTATGCAGCTGGTGTCTTACGTCCGTAAGTACAAGGGCGTAGACGAATATGATAGCTTTGCAGAGCTTGCTCCCGTGGATTACCATAACGATACCGAGCAGGATGAGGCAGAGGAGATCTGGGCTGAGTACCATAACTTCTCCGACGGTGATTTTGCAAGATGTGCCCAGGGCTCGGGAACGGTATACGAGAACCGTACCCAGCGCAATGCCATTACGGGCGTGACCGTCAGCCATGATGACGATTTCATTTACTTTGGCATTACCACCAAGCAACAGATCAAGCCCTATGACGGCACAGGCACTTGGCTGAGGCTGTATCTCAATACCGACGGCGGCAAGGAGTACCAGTACGTGCTCAACAATAAACCCGTTGATGATCATACCAGTACTGTGGGCGTGATTGTGGACGGCTTGCGTGCAGCAGACTTTGGTGATATCGTATATCGTTGCCAGGGCAATATGCTGCTTTTGATCGCACCTCGCGGCGTGATCGGACTTGATTCGGATGACTTTACTGTTTGGTTCAAGGTCGCTGACAGCACCGAGGAGCTGACAAGCATCGAGGACTTCTATGATAAGGGCGATGCCGCACCTCTGGGCAGACTCAACTACGTGTACAGAGGCACTAAGAAAAAGGATTAAAAGGAACACTTATGACCAAGATTGATATTTTTTCCGGCTTTTTGGGCGCAGGTAAGACCACGCTGATCAAAAAAATGATCGAGCAGGCTTACAAGGGCGAGAAGCTTGTACTGATTGAAAATGAATTTGGCGAGATCGGCATTGACGGCGGATTTCTTGCAGAGGCGGGCATTCAGATCAATGAAATGAACTCGGGCTGCATCTGCTGCTCTTTGGTCGGTGATTTCGGCAAGGCATTGACGCAGGTGCTGGAGCAGTACGCACCTGACCGCATCCTGATCGAGCCTTCGGGTGTGGGCAAGCTGTCTGACGTAATCAGAGCGGTGCAGGACCTGCACGTAGAGGGCGCACAGCTCAATGCGTTTACCACCGTGGTAGATGCAGGCAAGTGCCGCATGTATATGAAGAATTTCGGTGAGTTTTTCAACGATCAGGTTGCAAATGCAGGCTGCATCGTGCTTTCGCACACCGGTACGGCAAGCGAGAAAAAAATTGCGGAATGCGTGGCAATGCTGCGTGAGCATAACGCAACCGCTACCATTGTGACAACCGATTGGGATGATTTGAGTGCCGCACAGCTGCTGGAGGCTATGGAGCGTAAGGATACGCTGCAGGCTGAGCTGGAAAGATTGGAGCATGCGCACCATCATCACCATCATGACCACGATCATGACGAGCATTGCGAGTGCGGCTGCCATGATCACGAGCATGAGCATCACCACCACGATCATGACGAGCACTGCGAGTGCGGCTGCCATGATCACGAGCATGAGCATCACCACCATGATCATGACGAGCACTGCGAGTGCGGCTGCCATGATCACGAGCATGAGCATCACCACCATGATCATGACGAGCACTGCGAGTGCGGTTGCCATGATCACGAGCATGAGCATCACGAGCACCACCATGAGCACGGCAAGGGCTGCAGCTGCGGCTGTGGCGGTGACCACCATCATCACCACGCACATGACGTATTTGTCAGCGCGGGCGCGGAAACCACCGCAAAGTTCAACGCGCAGACGCTTGCAGAGCAGCTTGACGAGCTTTGCGACGAGGGCAAGTACGGTATTGTACTGCGTGCAAAGGGCATCGTTGCAGGGGATGACGGCAACTGGATCCACTTTGACTACGTGCCCGGAGAGCCTGATATCCGTACGGGCGCAGCCGGCATTATCGGCAGACTTTGCGTGATCGGCTCCAATTTGAACATTGACGCCATCGGTGAACTGCTTGGTGTAAAGCTGCACAAGTCGGAGGGATAGCGTGAATTTTCACACCTTCTTCCGTTTAGGCTGGTGTTCACGCATAAATCTTACCTGAAAATAGGGCACAGCCCATATTCAGATAAGATTTCAAAACTATTTGGCCGCCAATGGCGGCAAGGAGATTACTATGGCAAATAAAATACCCGTATACGTTTTCACGGGCTTCCTTGAGGGCGGTAAAACCCACATCATTCAGGAGTCCATGGAGGATCAACGCTTCAATTCGGGCGAAAAAACGCTGCTGATTATGTGCGAAGAGGGCATTGAGGAGCTGGATCTTGACCGTTTTTGGGGCAAGAACGTGTATCTTGAGCTGATTGAGGATCCTGCCGATCTCAATCGCGACTATCTGACCCTGCTTTATAAAAAGCACAAGATCGACCGCGTGATCATTGAATACAACGGCATGTGGCTGCTCTCGCAGCTGTACGCCGCGCTGCCTGCAGATTGGTTCATCTTCCAGAACATGATGTTTGCAGATGCTAAAACCTTCCTCACTTATAACGCCAATATGCGTCAGCTCATGGTGGACAAGCTGCAGGATTGCGAGATGATCGTGCTTAACCGCACCCCCGAGGTCATCGATAAAGAGGAGATCCATCGCGTCGTGCGCAGCGTCAGCACCCGTGCGTCCATTACCTATGATTATCCGGACGGCCACGTGGAGTATGACGAGATCGAGGATCCACTGCCTTATGACGTGGATGCACCGATCATCGACATCAAGGATGAGGACTACGCCATCTTTTATCGCGATCTTGCCGAGGATACCGACAAATATGACGGCAAGACCGTACGCTTCAAGGGCATTGTAGCGCGTGACCGTGCGCTTGGCAAAAACGGCTTGATCATTGGCCGCCACGTTATGACCTGCTGCGCGGATGATATTGCATACAACGCTGTTGTTTGCTATTTCCCGACAGCCGTAAACCTCAAAACACGCGATTGGACCATTGTAACCGCAAAGATCAAAATTGAAAAGCATAAGCTTTACGGCAGACCCGGACCCGTACTTTACGCAGAAAAGACTGAATTTGCTACCAAGCCCACTCAGGAGGTTGCAACCTTTTATTAATGCGGAGGTGTTTATGAAAATCAGATTTATTTCCCTTTGGTTATTGACCATCCTACTGCTTGGCGTGGTTGCGTGCACGCAGCAATCCGATCAACCGATCGAACAGAGCAGCACGCAAGATACAATCGAAACGCAGGAACAAACCGCAACCGATCAAGAACAAACTACGCAAGGAGAGGTGATTGAGGTGAAGCAGCCGCGCAATGTAGGCGACAGATATTTTATCTATCGCATCTGGAATTTTATTCCTATGACACAAGCCGCTTTTGAGCAGATCGTGGATGAGGCTGCCAAAACAGGCTTTAATGCTATCAAGGTGCACATTCCGTGGAGTCGCGTGGAGTCAACTGCTGCAGGGGAATACGATTTCAGCGCGTTTGATCCCATGATTGAGTACGTAGTCAAGACCAAGGGCATGAAAGTCGCTATCTCTCTCGACCTTACCCGTCGTGCTGACGACAAGGTTATTGGGATGGATCAGATGATGTACGATCCGAATGGCAACCTTTGCCAGGGCGGCTCGAACGACGGCATGCGCACCATGATCTCGTTTTGCTCCGAGAGTGCCGTGAATGCCGCAGTAGCCTTTTATACGGCTGCAGTTGAGCGTTACGAAGCTCTTTATGCGCAAGACGTGCTGTTTTATCTGCCTGCATTCTCACAGTATGCCGAAAGTGAATACTGGTGCGCAGGGCAATACGATTATTCAGACCTTGCAAAAGCGCAGTTCTGTACGTTTTTGCAGCAAAAATATGCGGATATTGACGCTTTGAACTACGTATTGGGTACGGACTATTCCTCTTTTGATCAGGTTGAGCCGCCTGCTACCGCTGCGGCGTCCGATAACCTTGGACAGCTTTGGTATCAGTTCCGCCACCAAAACCTCAAGGCGATCATTGACAAGCTTGCGATCGCACAAAAGTCTGTAAGCCCCAATAGTAAGTATGCGCTGCAATTTGGTTCCATTTACGATGCTGCCTCTCCCGTACGCTGTACGCTGGCAGCAGGTGACCTTGCAGAGCATGCCGACGTGGTATGGATCGATGACGGTCCCAACACCGAGCATGAGTTTTCCATGGACTACGCCAATGCTGCGTTTGCACCGCATATTATGCTTGCGCAGGAGATCGACGGTCCTCATCAGGTGGGGGCAACTCCCGAAAAGTACTTGGAGCAAGGAATGGATGCGTATTCGCGCGGCTGCACTTACCTGAGTATTGCAAACTGGGACATCGATCAGTTATACAGAGATTACGAATGGGCATGGAAGCAGCTGATCGACACGTGGTTTGGCGACAGTGTGCCCGAGGTGATCGATACCACGCTGACCGAGCCTGCCATGGAGATCGCGCTGACGGATCTGTTGCGTAAAGGCAATCCCGGCGTATTTATCACTCGTTATTACAGTCTTGCAGAGAACGGTGAGTTTGTCAACGTGACAGTCAAGGATGACCTTTCAGATAAGACGATCGATAGCCCCAATGATTATTACGCCTTTCCGAACGGCTTTTCCACCGAACAGGGCAAGGGCGGCTGGTACTATATGAGTTATCAGCAAAGACGCAAGCAGTTTACCGAAATGACCTACGATGCGGAAAATGCGCGTTGGCAGGGAAAATCTGCTTTTACCTTGATAGCAGCCGGCAGCATGCATCCCGATGCGTACGACTCCGCGCTGGTGTTTGAAGCGCCCAAGAGCGGTATCTTGCAATATTCGCCTACCTTGAGCGTCGTGTCCGACCAGAGCGATGGTATTATGTACGCGGTGTTCAAGAACGGTGAGCCTTTACTTGAAGGCGAAGACGGTTACGTCCTGCTTGCTCCGGGTGAGGTGTTTGACGGCACGCTGGAGATCGAAGTGGAAAAGGGCGATCGCATTGCCTTGGTTATAAATATCTATAAGAACTCTTCGTTTGATTCCACCGCCGTATCGGTTATCGTGGAATATACGGAATAATCTAAAAAGCCTGTTTCTGTTTAAGAAGCAGGCTTTTTTGTGCAAAAAAGTGCAAGGGAATTTATGTATTTTTGCAAAAAGGTTGACATTGCGGAGAAATAATGTTATAATGATTGTTGTTTTATAAATTATTTATATAAAGAAAGGAACAGCATACATATGAAGCAGTTTTTAAGAATTGTTGCGATGGCTCTTGTGTTGCTGATGACTGTGTCCGCGGTTGTTGCTTGCAATGATCGGGGCGATAAAGATAATGACCCTGAAGAAACCGAAAGACATACCGAACGCGAAACCGAGGCAGAGACCGAGCAGGAACTTTCCAAGGAGGAGCTTGAACAGCTCAAATCCGAAATGTCCGAGTCTATCTTAGAGGCACTCGGTAAGACCGAACAGACCACCGAACCCGAGACCGAAACGCAGGGAAGCACCGGCACCAAGGAAGAGGTTACTACCGAGTACGGCGGTATTGTGGAGGATCTGCTTGGATCGCTTGGCGGACTTGGCGGCGGTGACTACGATTACGCCAAGATCATTGCTGAGGTATTGGATCTTTACATAGGCAGCAACAGCACGTCCGATTTTATCAAGAATTTGATCAAATCGTGGATCGATAGCAAGTTTGATAAGGATGAGCAGACTACCGAGCAGGCAACGGACGAGCAGACTACCGAGGAGAAGCTGCCCGAGGACAACGAGGAATCGTTGCGTGATTACATTGCTGATAAGACCGCAGAGGCGGTGGCAGACGCTATTGTGGACCGCATCAACGAGGTTGTAGACGGCACGGTTTACGATGCCATTTACGATTCGGTTTATCAGGCAATGCAGGGCAACGACGGATTTATGGACGGAATTCTTGAGGAAATGATTCCGGGATATGGACAGCTCAGCGGCATTTTGGGCGGATTTGGACAGTAATTACAAGCAAGGAGCAATATAGAAATGAAACGTGATCTGATCAGAAGCATTTATGAAGATATGGAAGCCTACTCCGGCAAGCAGGTTGTGCTTGGCGGTTGGGCAAGAAGCATTCGCGATAGCAAGGCGTTTGGCTTTATCGACCTCAATGACGGCAGCTACTTTACCGGTGCGCAGATCGTTTTTGAGAGAGAGAAGATTGAGAACTACCAGGAGATCGCAAAGCAGAACGTTGGCGCTGCTTTGGTTGTTACCGGTATTGTGGAGCTGACTCCCGAAATGAAGCAGCCCTTTGAGATCAAGGCAATCAGCGTTGAGGTAGAGGGCACCTCTACACCCGATTATCCACTGCAGAAGAAGCGTCACACGGTAGAGTACCTGCGTGAGCAGGCATACCTGCGTCCGAGAACCAATCTGTTCTCGGCAGTTTTCCGCGTACGCAGCGAGGTTGCTTACGCAATCCACACCTTCTTCCACGAGCGCGGCTTTGTGTACGTACACACTCCTTTGATCACCGCATCCGACTGTGAGGGCGCAGGTGAGATGTTCCGTGTTACCACCATGGATATGGAGAACCCGCCCAAAACCGAGGATGGCAAGATCGACTACTCGCAGGACTTCTTTGGCAAGTCCGCAAACCTGACCGTATCCGGCCAGCTGGAGGGCGAGACCTACGCTATGGCATTTGGTAACATTTACACCTTTGGTCCTACCTTCCGTGCAGAGAACTCCAACACCGCGCGTCATGCGGCTGAGTTCTGGATGATCGAGCCTGAGATCGCTTTCGCTGACCTTGGCGACAACATGCAGCTTGCATGGGATATGATCCAGTATACCATCAAGCACGTGCTGAAGAACTGCGAGCGCGAGCTGAACTTCTTCAACAGCTTTGTGGATAAGACGCTGCTTGACAGACTTAATACGCTGGCAAAGAGCGAATATAAGAAGGTGACCTATACCGAGGCAGTTGAGCTGCTTACCAAGTCGGGTGCAGATTTCAAGTATCCCGTAGCATGGGGCTGCGATTTGCAGACCGAGCATGAGAGATACCTGACCGAGCAGGTTTACGGCTGTCCCGTATTCGTAATCGACTATCCCAAGGAAATCAAGTCCTTCTATATGCGCCTGAACGATGACGGCAAGACTGTTGCTGCTATGGACCTTTTGGTTCCCGGCGTAGGCGAAATCATCGGCGGTAGCCAGAGAGAAGAGAGACTGGACGTTCTGCTTGAGAGAATGGCTGAGTGCAACCTCAAGGAAGAGGACTACTGGTGGTACGTCAACCTGCGCAAGTACGGTGGTACCAAGCACGCAGGCTACGGTCTTGGCTTTGAGCGTATTATCATGTACTTGACCGGTGTTTCCAACATCCGTGACGTCATCCCTTACCCCAGAACGGTAGGCAACGCAGAATATTGATCAAAAATCGAAACGGGCGAAATTTTTCGCCCGTTTTTTGAAAAAATTCCAAAAAAGTCGGACATTTCCAAAGAAAATATCGTCTATATAGGTGAATGACAAAAAAAGGAGAAGCATTATGAAGCAAGAACCAACTTATATGCTTAGCGATGCTGCGATTGTTGAGCTGTATTGGGCGCGCGATGAAGCCGCGATCAAGCATACAGATCAAAAATATCGCACCTATCTGCTCAAAACGGCATATAACATCCTGCAGGATATGCAGGATAGCGAGGAATGCCTCAATGACACCTATTTAGATACATGGAATACCATTCCACCGCAGCGTCCGCGCATCCTGCAAGCTTTTGTTGGCAGTATCATGCGTAATCAGGCAATTGATCGCTATCGCAAAAAGCACCGCAAGAAGAGCATTCCGCCATGCTTTGTTGCGTCCTTTGAGGATCTGCAGGGATATGCCCTGGAGGATGGCGATGATTACACCGAAAGTGATGCACAGCAGCTTGCCGATGTGATCAGCGCATGGTTGCGCACCTTGGATCAACGCCGACGGTACGTATTTTTCGCGCGTTATTACGATGCGCATCCGCTTGATGAAATCGCGCAGGTGCTTGGGATTGCGCGTTCGACCGTCAGCGCAGATCTTTTGTACATCAAGACCTCTTTGAAAAGTGCACTTGAAAAGGAGGGCTACACGGTATGAAAAAAGCTATGTTGTTTGATGCCGTGGGCATGATCGATACCGATCTGCTGGAGTCCTACGTGCTTATGGATCAAAAGTTGCGCAGCCGTCACAGTGCAGGCAAAAGCAAAAAACATTTGGTAACTTTACTGGCTGCTGCAGTTGCAATGATATTGATTTTCGCGCTGCTTATCACGTCTGTTCCGCTTATATACGTGTTCAATGCGGAAGAAATCAACGCAGCCATGTCCGAGACCGTGGAAAACGTGCTGTTCCCGCTTGATAAAGAGCAGGACGGCGAGAGCGGAGAGATCAATAGGGAAGATTTGCTGATCAATTGGGTTGAGTGGAAGATTGCCGAAGAGTTCTTTGCAGCCCTTGGCGCCGGCACGGATGATTCGGCGATTGATAAGATGCAATCTATGCAGGGCAACGGACTTGTCGGTGAGAGTATGCAGGGTCTTGGTGAATTTTTGGAGAAATTGTATGAATACTTTATCAAGCATTACGAGGATGATGAGAGTGATACGGATGAAACAACGTCTGACCTTGAAACCGATTCTCCCGAAGCAGCTTTGATTCCGGGTAGCATCTATACGGATGATCAGAGAGTTGAGTATCAATTGAGTGATGACTGTCAATATTATACGGTCATGGGAAAGCCCTTGAAAAAAGGTGAGCATATGAGTTATTACGAGTTGATCATCCCTGCGGAAATTGATGGAGTTCCCGTGACGAAAATTGCGGATGAGGCGTTTTACCACGATTATCTTATGAAAATAGAACTGCCCGAAGGACTAATCGAAATAGGCGACCGCGCGCTTGCTTGCCCGTATATGACCTCTATCGTATTACCAAGCAGTCTTGAAGTTATGGGGGAAGGTGCATTTGATAAAGCTGCGTTTGAGAAAGTTGTCATTCCGAGTAAAGTTACTGTTATTCCCAATAACGCATTCCAAAGTAATCAAGAGTTGAAATCGGTTACATTTCTCGGGGCGGTGACTGAAATCGGTGACGGAGCCTTTAGCGGATGTGATGCTTTGCGAACTATTGAATTACCGCAAACAGTGATCTCCATTGGAAAGAATGCATTTTCTACCAGTGGGCTGTCAAGTATTATCATTCCACCCGGCGTTACCGTGATTGAAAACGGTACGTTTCAACATACTCCGTTAAAGTCGATCACGTTGCCTGAAGGAATCGTTGAAATCGGGGAGCAGGCATTTTTCTGTTGTAACGGCTTGACCTCGGTAGAATTACCCGAATCTTTGCAAAGAATTGGAGTCAAGGCTTTTTATGATTGCGGACGCTTAACAGAGTTGGAATTGCCCGCAGGGCTTTCCAGCATTGGCGAAGCAGCATTTATGGTCTCCGGAATCGAAACGTTAAAGCTACCGGAAGGAATTCAAACCATTCCTGACCAAGCATTTTATGGCATGAATGCAAAAGAGATCTATTTCTCTACCAATATTGTTTCTATAGGAGAGGATGCTTTTGGCGGTCGCTATCAAGCTTGCAAGGTATATTTTCAAGGTACTTTAAGTGAATGGGATGCGATATACAAGCATAAAAATGTATTCGATAAGGTAGCGGACGAATTTGTGATCGTCTGTACAGACGGAGAAATTGTCATTCAATAACTTACGCCCCGACGGGATTTCCCGTCGGGCGTTCTTTTTGTGCCGATTTGTTGACATTTGCGCGTGTATTTGGTATAATGTGTGTAATGATTGCTAAAGCAAGGAGAAGCTATGGAAGAGCAGAGAAAAATACTCAAAAAATCCGATATCCTGCGTACCATGACCGAGCGCGCGACCGATAAATTCGGTATGATGATCGCTATCTCGTTCGGTGCGTGCGTACCTTTTTTGGTGATGCTTTTCGTGGCAAACTGGATGTGGAGCGACGTCAACAGATTGGTCGGATTTATTTTCGGCATTATACCCTGTGCCGCAATCCCTGTTTTGCTCTATGGAGGCTTCAGGCAGGCGTGGGAAATGCACAAAAAGAAGCAGAGCATTATGCAAGGCGACGTAACTGTGATGATTGACACTCTGACCGAGCTGCGCAAGTGCGAGGAAACCTATTACAGTCATCGCACGCACACTCTCAAGAAAATCGAGTATGACGTATTTGAGTTTGCGCGCGGCAATACCTTTACCATGAAAGAGGGGCTGTGGACGCAGGCAGAAAAGAACCGCGCGCGTGACCGATTCGGCGTAGGGCATTCCTTTGTGCTGGTTGTGTACCAGAAAAAGAGCTGGGAGCTGCAGATGATCTATCCCGAGGCAATGTACGAATACGTTGACGATATGTCACAAGGAACGGAGGGATAACGTGCAAGAAGACAGAAGAGAAGTTCTTACAAGGGAAATGCTGCTTAAAAAATTCAACAGAGGCGCGTATTTTAATTTCCCGATATACGGTGCGGCAGGCGTGGTCGTGGCAATCGTGTTTGCGATCTTTGCATCCAAGCTGGCAGAGGAGCTTGCAAAAGCGCCCTCTGATCAAGCAGTGGGTTTTATGGCGTTTTGCGGTGCTGTCATGCTGGCGTTAGCATTTGTTTTGGGATATCTGATATACAAAACGGTTACGCTGATCCGCGCGGTCAAAAACAAGGACGGTGCGCAGGTCGTCATTGAGCGTGCTAAGTTTTTAAGCTTCGTGGAATTTGATCCGTGGCATTCCTTGATGGATCACGGCTATGACGTTGTCTCCTTTGAGGGCGGCAAGGAATACCGCATTTACCATGATAAGCGAAACGGCTCAAGCTGTCCGTCAAGATTGTCGGTCTGGCTGCAGCTTTCCGAATACGGAGATACCTACATCATCGTGACCATGAAAAACGATCCGCAAACGGTCGTGGATCTGTATAGCGAAAAGTTCTTTATAT
Source organism: Eubacteriales bacterium (assembly GCA_045652835.1). Lineage (GTDB taxonomy): Bacteria > Bacillota > Clostridia > Oscillospirales > CAG-272 > SVQP01. Next base: position 11,325 of record JAZOLE010000107.1, read on the forward strand.
ATAAGGAGTAAAGCGAAATGACTAAAGAGATATTGACAAACGAGGCGATCCGCCGTGACGTGCTGGGCAATGAAGTCAAAAAAGCAAAGAATAACGATAACAAAACGCTGGTTTGGGTAATGCCGATTGCCATAGCAGCATTGGCGGCAGGTATTTACGTGCACGTACTGCTTGGCGTGCTGATCGGTCTTGTTGCTATTGTGCCGATTTACTTATATTTTAAGCAAAATCAAGCCGACAATGACGTTGTGTTCGAGGTTGAGCATGACTGCGAATTTATCGTGGAGATCGACACTCTCTCGCATATCGATACAGAAACCGTGTATGAGCCGCACGTGCAACGTAGCTATACCAGAGGCGGGAACAGGATGCACTATACCAAGAGCGTGACCGTGTTCAAATTCTATAACTCGCAATGGCGCGTGCCCGAAGTGGAAACGCTGTACGCCTGGAGCAAGGAAATGTACATCTCGCCCAAAGGGCTGGAGAACACCTCGCTGCGCGGTGACAAGTTTTATATAGTCAGACGCTTGGGTGACGCAGAGGTCGCATATGCATATAACACAAAATTCTTTACATACAACGGAAAGATAGGAGAGTAAGGCGATGACCAACAAGGAATGGTTCAAAAAAGAGGCGAAATTCGGTTTGATGATCCACTGGGGTCTGTATTCGCTGCTCGCAGGGGAGCACCGCGGCCAGCGCATCGGCATGATCGCTGAATGGGCGCAGGCGTATTTCCGTATCCCGAATGAGGAATATGCGCAGCTTGCAAAGGCGTTCAATCCTATTTACTTTGACGCGGAGGAATGGGTCAAGCTTGCCAAGGATGCCGGTATGAATTACATGGTTGTGACCAGTAAGCATCACGACGGCTTTTGCATGTTCAAATCCGAGTATGACAACTACAACGTGGTGGATGCAACGCCCTTTGGCCGTGACGTAATCGGTGAGATCGCTGCGGCTTGCAAAAAGCATGGGCTGAAATTGGGCCTGTATTATTCGCAGGAGCTTGATTGGCATGAGCCCAACGGAGGAGGATATCACCCCTCGCACCTCAATATTGACGACACGCATTGGACCAATAACTGGGATTTCCCGAACGACGATCAAAAGAATTACGAGCAATGCTTCCGCGCCAAGATTCTGCCGCAGATCCGCGAAATTTTGACCAAGTACGGCGATATTTGTCTGCTCTGGTGTGATACGCCTTTTCAGATCACGCCCGAACAATCCAAGGAATTGCGCGATCTTGTCAAGGAGCTGCAGCCCGAATGCCTGCTGAATTCCCGTATTGGTAACGGACTTGGCGATTACGTGTCCATGGGCGACAACGTCATTCCCGACGAATATATGGAGGACGTTTTGGTGGAATCTCCCACAACGCTCAACGATACCTGGGGCTTTAAGTATTTTGACGATAACTGGAAGAATGCAGACGAGGTTATTCGTATCAAGAATCACCTCAACACCCGCGGCGTCAACTACCTGCTCAACGTAGGTCCCGACCATCTTGGCAGAATTCCTGTGCCCGCGCTTGAAATTCTGCGCGAGGTAGGCAAGCGCGAACAATAAATTTAATAAGAAATATCGGCTCTTGTCAGGGAGCCGATATTTCCATATGAAAATTTTTGAGTATTTTTGAAAAACCGTACACTTTTTGTAAAAAACGGCATCTATAAGGGTGAAGGATGCAGAAAGGAGAACGTTATGCAACAAAATTACGTTCGCTTGCTAAGCGACGACGAAATTATTGCGCTGTATTGGGAGCGAAATGAAAACGCCATCAAGCATACAGACGAGAAATACCGTGCGTATTTACTTACGGTGGCAAATAATATCCTGCGCGATCTGCAGGATAGCGAGGAATGTTTAAATGATACGTATCTGTCCACGTGGAATAGCATTCCGCCGCAGCGCCCGTACCTGCTCAAAGCTTTTTTATCTTCTATCATGCGCAATCACGCGCTGATGGTCAGTCGCAAGCAAAACGCCCAAAAAAGAGCCGTTCAAAGCCAGGCTGTCTCACTATCTGATCTTGAGGATGTGCTGTCAGATTGCCAAGATACCGACAACGTGCGATTTCTTGCAATGGTAATAGACGATTTTTTATCAAGTCTTGATAAAGACCAGCGATTTATCTTTATTGGCAGATATTATTACGGTAAACAAATCGAGCAGATAGCAAATGAATTGGACGTCAGCCGCTCCAAGGTCAATAAGCAGATCGCATATCTCAAGCAAGCCCTGAAAGAAAAATTGGAAAGGGAGGGCTTGGGCATATGAATAAAGACAGAATGATTGATGCCATTACAGCCATTGACCAAAAATACATCATTGAGTACGTACAATACGAAACCAAGCTGGAGATATTAAGGAGCAGAAAGAGAAAAAGAACGCGCAGCCTGATTGTCTGTGCTGCATGCCTTGCGCTTGTCTTTAGCATGCTGCTTGTAACACTTCCGTTGTCGTTTATCGTGCTTGGCAGCAAGCCCGTGCAAGAGTGGGGAAGCCAGGTCATTGAAAACGTACTGTTCCCGTTAGATCAGCAGCCCGCAGATCCGGACGATCCCGACGATACTACGCCACCCAAGCAAAGTCTGTTGCAGTTGAATTGGATCGAATGGAAGTTTACCGAAGAGCTCTTCAACGCTCTTGGCGCAGGTACGGATGATTCGGTCATTGACAAGCTGCAATCCATGCAGGGAAATGGCCTTGTCGGTGAGCGTATGCAATCCTTGGGCGACTTCCTTGAGAGATTGTATGAGTATTATATGGATCATAAGGACGAGATCGATGCGATCATTGGAGAGATAGAGAGCAAAACGGAAACCGAAAGGGAAACCGAAACGGAATCAGAGACAGAATCAGAGACGGAATCCAAGACGGAGATAGAAACAGAGCAGAATCACGAGACGGATGCGGTGACAAATGATCTATCCGTCGTTGTCGAAGGCGACTTTGAATTTTCACTTAGTGCAACGGGTGATTATTATATTCTAACTAAGTACTGGCATCAAGGCGAAACGGATATCAGAATTCCTGATGCAGTGTACGGGATTCCTGTTAAGGAGATTGCTGAAAGTGCCTTTGCATATGCCGATGAGATAGAAAGAGTGGAAATCCCGCTGGGAGTAGAGAAAATTGGCACGAGTGCATTTGAATATTGTTCTGCGCTACAATATGTAAGAATGCCGGAGCATTTAACTGAAATACCTGGCACACTATTCTGCCATTGTTATAATCTCAGAGAGATTACTATTCCTGAAGGTGTGGAAACCATAGGTGATATGGCTTTTTACTGTTGTTCATCTCTACAAAATGTCGAAATTCCAGAGACTTTAACGGTTATAGGAGGTCGTGCTTTTACATCTTGCTATAATTTGACCACCATTGAATTGCCGGATAATGTGAATTATATAGGAGATGAGGCTTTCAGAGAAACACTACGAGATTTTGATTTTGTAATCCCGAAGAGTATGACTGATATTAGTGAGATGTCTTTCTATAATAGTTTTATATCTTCTGTTTATATTCCTGATGGTGTTACGCATATTGGAGTTTATACGTTTGCTGACTGTTCCGTATTGACATCTGTATCACTTCCAAACACATTGGAAAGCATAGCTGATTTGGGTTTTGATAAAGCAGAAAATTTGGAAAGAATTGAATTTAGAGGTTCTTTGGAAGAATGGAACCGTATCAGCGTTGGATATAGATCAATCATGAGCGGTACTGTTATCGTCTGCACCGACGGTGAGATCGTCATTGAATAACAACAAAATAACCCACCGGGGCTTTCCCGGTGGGTTTTTCTATATGCAATTTCTTATCTCTGAATTCTGCCCGAGCCGTCGCCGCCTGCCAGCTTTTCCACCTCGGCAACCGTGACCATGTTGTAGTCACCGCCAATGGTGTGCTTGAGTGCGGATGCAGCAACCGCAAATTCAACAGCCTGCTGGGTGTTCTTACCGTTCAGGATTGCGTAGATCAAGCCGCCGCCGAACGAGTCGCCGCCGCCAACGCGGTCAATGATGGTCAGCTCGTACTTCTTGGAGAAGCAGTAAGCGTCCTCAGCCACGTTGTACAGCATTGCGCTCCAGCCGTTTGCGCTTGCGCTGTGGCTTTCACGTAAAGTGATGGCAACCATCTCGAAGCCAAACTTATCAGCCAACTGCTTTGCTACCGACTTGTAGCCCTCGTGGTTGAGCGTGCCGCCGTAAATGTCGGTTGCCTCAGCCTCAATCCCGAATACGTCCTTGGCATCCTCCTCGTTGGAAATGCAAACGTCCACGTACTCGCAAAGCTTGGTCATGGTCTCGCGAGCCTGTGCGCGCGTCCAAAGCTTGCCGCGGTAGTTAAGGTCGCAAGAGATCTTGATGCCGCGTGCCTTTGCAGCCTTGCAGGCGTCCAGACAAATTGCAGCCACGTTTTCGCCCAGTGCGGGGGTAATGCCGGTAAAGTGGAACCAATCCGCACCGTCAAAAATGGTGTCCCAATCAAAATCAGCAGCGTCAGCCTTTGCGATTGCCGAGTTTGCACGGTCATAAATGCAGACCGAACCGCGCTGCGAAGCACCCTTTTCGTTGTAGTAGATGCCCACGCGGTCACCGCCGCGTACGATCATGGAGGTATCTACCCCATATCTGCGCAGGGAATTGACCGCAGCCTGACCGATAGCGTGTGCGGGAAGCTTGGTCACAAATGCAGCATCCATGCCGTAGTTAGCAAGCGAAACGGCTACGTTGGCTTCACCGCCGCCAAAGGAAAACTCCACCTGACTTGCCTGTACGAATCTCTCATAATTATAGGGCTGAAGGCGCAGCATCAGCTCGCCAAACGTAATAATCTTTCCCATAATAACCTCCTGTTAATCAAACGCTGCACGGCGTGCCTCGAGGCAAAGCTCGGTAATCTTCTCAAAGTGACCTGCTGCAATGTCGGCGCGGGGGCAGACCCAAGAGCCGCCGACCGCCTGAATAAAGGGTGTGTCAATGTATTCGCGCACGTTTGCGGTGTTAATGCCACCCGTGGGCAGGAATTTGATGCCGACAAAGGGAGCAGCGAGGTTCTTCATAGCGTTCAAGCCACCGTAAATATTGGCAGGGAAGAACTTGACAACCTTCAGTCCCATGTTCAGCGCAGCCATGATCTCGGTAGGAGTCACGCAGCCGGGAGTAGTGGCAATATCGTTTTCAATGCAGTAAGCAACTACGTCGCGGTCGAATCCGGGGGAAACGATGAACTTTGCACCCATCTCGCAAGCCAGCTTGCATTGCTCTACGTTGAGAATGGTGCCTGCGCCAACCAGCATTTCGGGGCACTCCTTGGCAACAGCCTTGATTGCCTCGGGAGCGGCAGCGGTACGGAAGGTGATTTCCATAACGTCAATGCCACCCGCAAGCAAAGCCTTTGCCGTGGGAACAGCATCAAACACGTTATCGATTACCACAACGGGCACAACGCCCGCGCGAGCAAATCTTTCCAGTACGGTCATGTCAAAGCCCTCCTTAAACGCCCGAATATGCGGCAAAACCGCAGTCGATGGGCAGCACTACGCCGGTAATGGCAGATGCGCTCTTGTTGTCACACAAAAACAGCGTTGCGCCGAGCAGTTCTTCTGCCTGTACGTATCTGTGGCAAGGAGTGCCGTTCAAAATCTTGGCGCTTCTTGCGGTGGGCGTGCCGTCTGCATTAAAGAGCAGGGAGTAATTCTGCGCGGAAACTAAGAAACCGGGAGCAATTGCATTGCAGCGAATGTTCGTGCCTGCAAAGTGCGTTGCCAGCCATTGTGTGAAATTGGAAATGCCTGCCTTGGCAGCGGAGTATGCGGGAATCTTGGTCAGAGGGGTATATGCATTCATCGAGGAAATGTTGAGAATGCATCCGCCGTTTTCAACCATATCCTTGGCAAAGGCTTGCGTGGGAAGCAGTGTGCCTTGGAAATTGAGCTTGAACACAAAGTCAACGCCGTCTGCGTCCAGATCAAAGAAGGACTTGCCCTCGGGAGTTGCCTCATGATGGTATTCGTTGGTGGTGGTTGCACGAGGATTGTTGCCGCCTGCGCCATTGACCAGCACGTCGCACTTGCCAAGATCTGCAAGCACCTGTGCGTGGACCTCCTCCAGCGCTGCCGCATCAAGTACGTTTGCCTTGTAAGGCTTGCAAATAAAGCCCTCGGCAGTCAGCTCATCTGCCAGCTTGGTGACTGCATCAAGGTTCAGGTCAAGTGCTGCCACCTTTGCGCCGCACTGTGCAAATGCGCGTGCCATAGCACCGCAAATCAGTCCACCGGCACCGGTTACCACAACAACCTTGCCTGCATAATCAATCTGTAAAGGTAAATTTATCATGTTATTTCTCCTCCAATTTATCAAGCATATCCCAAACACCCAGCATATACATAATGCCAAGTGCGCGATCGTAAAGTCCGTAGCCGGGGCGCACGGTACCGGGACCCTCACCCCACAGGTGTCTGCCGTGGTCGGGTCTGATGTAACCCTGATATCCGCAGTCATGGTAAGCCTTGAGGATATCCAAAATACCCGTATCACCGTCGCAATCGCGGTGGCTTGCTTCCGAGAAGTCACCGTTTTCAAAGTGCTTGACGTTACGGATATGCGCAAATGCAATGCGATCGCAATGCTTGCGTACAATGCTTGCTACGTTTGTGTCGGGGTTGGCGTTCAAGCTGCCCGAGCAGAGCGTCAGACAGTTGCAGGGGTGATCGACCATGGAAAGGAAGCGATCGATCGAAGGCTCGTCCACCAAAAGTCTGGGCAGACCGAAGATATCCCACGGCGGGTCATCCATGTGAATCGCCATTTTGATACCGGTCTCCTCACACACGGGCATAAGCGCCTCAAGGAAATACTTGAGATTTGCCCAAAGCTTTTCGTGATCCACGTCAGCGTAAGCCTTGAAAAGCTGATCCAACTTTGCCATACGCTCAGGCTCCCAACCGGGGAAGGACATATTGTATTTCTCGGTGAAATCCAGAATGTACTTAGCCATGGCGTTGTAGTCATCCTGAATCATGTTCTTTTCATAGAACAGCGCAGTAGAACCGTCGCCTACGGGGTGGAAGAGGTTGGATCTTGTCCAGTCAAAGATGGGCATGAAATTGTAGCAGATCACCTTAACGCCAAAGGGAGCAAGGTTGCGAATGGTCTGCTTGTAGTTTTCGATATAAGCGTCTCTTGTCGGCAAGCCGATCTTAATGTCATCGTGTACGTTGACCGATTCGACCACGTCCATGTTAAAGCCGTAAGCATCCAGCTGCTGCTTTACCTTGGCAATCTCCTCGGGTTGCCAGATCTCACCGGGCATTTTATCGTGCAGAGCCCAAACGATGCCCGCTACACCCGGAATTTGCTTGATATCGGCAAGGCTGATCTTATCGTTGCCCTCGCCGTACCAACGAAACGTCATTTGCATAGTGAACTTCTCCTTTTACAGTTGAAAATAACGGGCTGCGTTGTAGTAGCAGATATCCTGAACAAGCGCACCGACTGTAGGGATGTCGCAGGGGTACTCACCGTTTTCGATCCAAGTACCGATCAGGTTGCAAAGGATTCTGCGGAAATATTCGTGTCGCGTATAACTCAAAAAGCTGCGTGAGTCGGTCAGCATGCCGATAAAGTTGCCAAGAATGCCAAGGTTGGCAAGACTGGTCAGCTGATCCTGCATGCCTACTTTATTGTCGTTAAACCACCATGCGCTGCCATGCTGTATCTTGCCGGGGATCGAGCTGTCCTGGAATGCGCCCAGCAGCGTATCGATCCATTGGTTGTCCGCAGGGTTAAGGCTGTAAAGCACGGTGCGGGGCAGCTGGCCATCCTTGTCCCATGCATCCATGAGTCTGTAAAGAGGCGCGCAGCTGTCGGTTACAGCAATGCAGTCAAAGCCGGTGTCGGGGCCAAGCTCGGCAAATCTGCGGCTGTTGGGGTTACGCATGCAAGAGAAATGCAGCTGCATGACCCATCCGCGACGGGCATATTCGCGACCGCAGAACAAAAGCAGCGCGGTTTGGTAAGCCTCGGTCTGCTCCTTGGTGGGAGTGCCTCCCGCAAGAACCATGGCAAGAGAGGCGTTGATCTCGTCCTCGTCCGCCTCGCGATACATAATGTAGTCAAGGCCGTGGTCGCTTGCGCGGCAGCCATGGGTCGCAAAATGATCCATGCGAGCAGACAGCGCAGCTTTGACGTCTGCAACCGTTTGAATTTGCATACCGGTTGTGTCGGAAAGCTTGGCGATATATTCAACAAAGCCTTTTTTGTGCATATTGAGTGCGGGATCGGGGCGGAAGCTGGGGCATACCTTGCAATCCAGCTCTTCCTTGGTAAGCAGAGCGTGATATGCAAGATCGGAGCAGGGATCATCGGTTGTACCGATCATAGCCACCTTGCTGTTTGCGATAAAATCACGCGCGCGCATGGTTTTGAGCTTTTCGTTGCAAAGCTGCCATACCTGTTCAGCTGTTTCACCGTTGAGCACGCCCTCGTAGCCAAAGTAGGCTTTCAGCTCCAGATGGCACCAATGGTACATGGGGTTGCCTACGCAGCGGGGCAGCGTCTCGGCAAATTTCTGAAATTTCTCGCGGTCGGGTGCATTGCCGGTGATGTACTCCTCAGCAACGCCGTTGGAGCGCATAATACGCCACTTATAGTGGTCACCGCCCAACCAGATTTGCGTCAGGTTTTCAAATTGTCTATTCTCATAAATTTCTTTGGGATCGATGTGGCAATGGTAGTCAACTAAGGGCAGATCAGCTGCATAGTCATGATAGAGTGTTTGCGCAGTTTGATTGCTAAGCAAAAAGTTGTTGTCCATAAATTGCTTCATGTTGTACCTCCTTAATTTTTTTGTGAAACCGATAAATAGTTTTACACATGCACTTGACAGAACATTATATATATTGTACAATATAATCATGAAAAAAGCAATGGGATTTACGAATTATGCAAAGAAATATTTCGGAAATTTGTGGAATCTCAAAGGAGGGACAATATGATACGACTTTGTGCATTTTCAGATGAAGCATCTGCTTCGCTGCGTGGACAGATTGCTGCCATGATCAGAAACGATATTTCGTTGACCGAGCTTCGAAGTGTTGGAGGCAAGAACGTCAAGGACCTGACGCTTCAAGAGGCGGCTGACATCAAAACTGCATTGGATCTTGTTGAAATTTCAGTTTGGTCCATCGGATCTCCGCTTGGCAAGGTGGATATTTCGGTGGATATCGAGCAATATCTGCAAACCGTTGCACACGTTTGCGAGCTTGCAAACGTATTTGGCTGCAAAAGAATCCGCATGTTCAGCTTTTTCGGTGCTTACGAGCAGCCGGATAAGGTTTACGAATATCTGCGCCGCATGGTAGAAGTGGCAGATCGTTACGGTGTTATGCTGTGCCATGAAAACGAGAAGGATATTTTCGGTGACACCTTGGAGCGTGTGCAGCTGCTCAAACAAAACGTGCCGGGATTGAAGCACGTTTATGACCCCGCTAACTTCTTGCAGTGCGAGCAGGCGGCTGATAAAACGCTGGAAGCTTTGCACGCAGGAACCGAGTATTTCCATATCAAGGACGTCATTGCCGCTACAGGTGAGATCGTTCCCGCAGGCCATGGTGACGGACACATTGACAGATTGATCGGAATGATCGATCCCGATGCAGACGTTGTGCTGACTCTTGAACCGCACCTGCGCGTGTTCTCGGCTTATGCGCAGATCGATAACAGCGAGATGAAAAACAAGTACACGTTTGAGACCAATGACCAGGCATTTGACGCTGCGGTCAAGGCGCTTAATGTGCTTCTTGAGCAAAATGGCTATAAGCAAGAGCAAGGAGGATACGTAAAGCATGCAAGCAGGGCTTAATTTATATTCGATTCGTAACTACTTAGATACCGAGGAGCATTTTCTGGAAGCAGCCAATCAGCTGCGCGAGATGGGGTATTCCTATATGCAGTATTCGGGAGGCCCGTTTGATGCGGATATGATCCAGCGCGTCAGCCAGGCTTCGGGTATGCCCGTTGTGCTGACGCACGTACCGTTTGACCGCATTGTCAACGATACCGAGCGACTTATGGAGGAGCATGCGCGTTTTGGCTGTACCCGTATCGGTTTGGGTGCTATGCCGTTTGACGCTCTTGAAGATCCCGAGCGCTGCCGCGGCATTGTCAATTCTTTGGAATGTGCTGCCGAGAAAATGGCGCAAAATGGTTTTTCCTTCTTCTATCACCATCACCATTTTGAGTTTGTAAAGCATGACGGTGTAAGCGTGTTTGACTATATGGTGCAAAACGCACCCCATATCAATTTTACGCTGGATACCTACTGGCTGCAGTACGGTGGCGTGGATATCGGTGCAACCGTAGATAAGCTCAAGGGAAGAATCGGCTGCGTGCACCTCAAGGATTATATGATCGTCAAGGGGCAGGGAGGACCTGCAGGCTATGAGCCGAGATTTGCACCGGTTGGCGACGGCAATATCGACTTCGCGGCTCTGCTGCCGCGCATGATTGCCGCAGGAACCGAGTATTTCATTGTTGAACAGGACAACGCTGCAACGCTGCCCGATTCCATGGGTCAGGTTGGTCGCAGTATTCAATACATTCAAACGCACTTATAAGGAGGCATCACATGGATAAGGTAAGAGTTGGTATTATTGGTCTTGGTAATCAGGGTACGCATTATATGGCCGGATTGTTTAATTCCGGCAAGATCCCGAACGGTGTTGTAACCGCGCTTTGCGATAACAATCCCGCCAAGATCGAGATCATGAAGGCAAGAACTGTCGGACAAGATATCAAGTATTTTGAAAATTACATCGAAATGCTGGACAGCGGACTTTGCGACATGGTTATGGTTGTCGTACCGCACTATTTCCACCCCGAAATGGTTATTGAATGCTTGAAGCGCGGCATTCACGTGATTTGTGATAAGCCTGCAGGCGTGTATACCAAGCAGGTTAAGGAGATGAATGAAGTTGCCAAGAACTCCAATGCGCTGTTTGCCATGATGTTCAATCAGCGTAC
>JAZOLE010000108.1:0-5325 GCA_045652835.1 Eubacteriales bacterium
GTGTAAAAATAAACGTTTGTAGGGGAGGATATCATCCTCCCGCCAGCGTTGAAATTGGTTTGCCGACACCCAAACGGATAACCGATCCCTTTACTGGCGGGAGGATGATATCCTCCCCTACAAACATTGGGGCAGTTGACCGTGGGGTGTTTTTCGTATTGTTTGGCGACGATCAGAATTTGCGTAATCCTATTATACACCAAATGAAACGAAAGTGGTGAAAATACAACCGAATAGATGTAAGAAATTTTTTGTGCCCGAATAGGAGGTAAGTTCTTTGTGCCTGCATCACAAAAGCCGCAGATTGCTCTGCGGCTTTTTGCTATCATTATATTATTACACCAACTTGCTCTTCTTAACCGCCTGAATGATTCTGACTGCCGAGGGAGCAAGCACCATGTTGATGATCATTTCGATTACGAAATTGACCAAAGCCATGCCGATTACGATCAAGGCGAGCACAAATGCACCGCCGTATGCCTCTGCCTCACCGATCCACGTGCCTTGGAAAATGGTCATCATACCAATGATATAGATGGACGTGTTGGTCAAAGGTGCGACAACTGCTGCCGAGAAAACAGCAGGGTAAAGCTTTTCTTTTTTCTTAAAGGGGATGGCGATCGCGCCCGCAGCTGCACCTGCGGCAGTGCCTTTGAGCAAAATCAGCAAGACCGTGCCAATGCCCGAAAACTGGAAGGATTGCAGCACGACGAGGTCAAAGCCGGTCACGCCCAAAATCAGCGTAATTGCACCGAATGAAAAGCCGAGGATCGCGCCTGCGACGGGGCCGAACAGCACCGCACCGACTACGATGGGCACCAGCGTCAGGGTAATGCTGACGGGCAGAGCGACCATTTTGCTAAATACCGTAGCCAAAATTTGCAGGACGGCAATCAGCGCGATCAGCATAGCCATCTGCGCCAATCGGAGCGTACGTTTTTTAGAGTTAGATTGCATTGTCTGTACCTCCTTGAGGGGATTTTACAATACAATATTATAGCAAAAATGCCATCATCTGTCAAGTATTATGCGTGAAAAGCTGATTTTTGCGGCATAAAATTTAATGTTTTTCGTTAAAAAATAATTGACAACCTCACGCGCGTATATTATAATATAATAAATGTAGAAATTCGGAGGATAGAATGGCTATCATTGTCAGACTTGACCGCGTCATGGCGGATAGAAAAATACAGCTGGGCGTGCTTGCGCAGCGCGTGGGGATCTCGCCCGTCAATCTCTCCAAGCTTAAAAACGGACATGCAGGGGCGGTGCGCTTTTCCACTCTGGAAGCCATCTGCCGCGAGTTGGATTGTCAGCCGGGGGACATTTTGGAATATCGGGAGGATCAGGAATGAAATTGAACTATATTCGCGTATGCTGCGGTGCACTGGTGCTGCTCTTGCTGCTGACGGCTGCCGCTTGTGATGCTTTTGTGGGCGGAAACGATGCGCAAACCACGGATACCACACAGGCGGAGCAGGGAAGCGAGACGGGAAGCGACTTTGTGACGGAATCTGACACAGAGCAGGACACAGAGCCGAATACCGAGCAGACCACCGAACCCGGCACTCAGACCGATACAGCCGAGAACGAACAGACCACGCAAGAGCCCGAAACGGAGGACGGCATCGTCAATCCGAGCGAGATTGGATATACGTATCCCATGCTGCAAGAGGATCTTTCCGCACTTGCCAAGGCGTATCCCGACGTGTTCTCGTACTACAGCATCGGCAGAAGCGTGGACGGCAGAGGCATTTTTGCGTGCACGGTGGGTAACCCCGATGCAGAGAGAAAAATTTTGCTGACAGGCGGCATTCACGGCAAGGAGTATCTGAGCAGCCTGCTGGTTATGACGCAGATCGAGCACTATCTTGCCAATCGTGAAAGCGGCAGCTATAACGGCATGTCCTATGCCGATTTGTTGGAGCAGTGCACCTTTTACGTGCTGCCCATGATCAATCCGGACGGTATCATGCTTGCCTTAGAGGGCATTGAGTCCATACAAACGCCCGAGGTCAGAGCGACCGTGGAAAAAATCTACGCGGACAATCTGCGCGACGGATTGACAAGCACGGACGATATCAACGATTATCTGGCGTATAACTGGAAGGCGAACGCCAACGGCGTGGACCTTAACCGCAATTTCGCGCTTTCTAACTGGTCGGAGGTCAGAACCGGCATTCTTGCCCCCTGCTTCCGCAACTATAAGGGGCCGAGTGCAGCATCCGAGCCTGAAACCAAAGCGGTCAGTGCGTACGTGGAAAGCCTTGGGGAGATAGAGGCGCTGCTTGCGTTCCATACTGCGGGACAGGTTGTATATTGGGATTGCGGCATGACGGGCGGCGTGCGTCAGCAGACGCTGGATCTTGCAAAGGCGGTATGCGAGCATACCGGCTACACGCTGATCTATGATAAGCACCTTGACGCATCGCTCAATGACTGGATCACGCTGGAAAAGGGCGTTCCCTCGGTGACCGTTGAGATCGCAACTGTCATCTATCCCATGCCTACAAGTGAGCTGGAGGCTGCGTTTGCGCAAACAAAAGAGCTTTGGGTTGTGGCTGCACAACTCTTTGGTCAAAAATAACAAATGGCGATTTGCTTAAATGTGCAAATCGCCATATTTTATACAAAACAGCAATATATGTCCGCTTAAAACCTATGATTGTCTTGAAAGTTCGCACCTTTTGTCCTATAATTAAGAAAAATGGGGTGAGATCCCTAAGCATTGGAGGTACACTATGGCATTACCGGTAGCGGTTCAGGTGTATTCGGTCAGAGATGACGCTGCGGCGGATTTTCCGGGTACGCTCAAAAAGATTAAGGAAATGGGCTATGACGGCGTGGAATTTGCAGGTCTTTACGGCTATGCGCCTGCCGAGCTCAAGAAACTGTGTGAGGAAATCGGTCTTGTTCCGATCTCTGCGCACGTTCCGTATTACGAAATGCTGGCTGATCCCAAGGGCGTGCTTGGACAGTATGCAGAGATCGGCTGTAAGTTCGTTGCCATTCCGTATCTGACACCCGAGTGCCGTCCCGGTACCGAGGGCTTTGCGGACGTGGTTAACAACGCGCTGGCTCTGGGCAAGGTGGCAAAGGAGCTGGGTATGCAGATGCTTTACCACAATCACGATTTTGAGTTTGATAAGATCGACGGTAAGTACGCACTGGACGTGCTGTACGATACCGTTCCTGCCGAATATCTGCAGACCGAGCTGGATACCTGCTGGGTCAACGTGGGCGGTGAAAACCCTGCAGGCTATATTACCAAGTATAGCGGCAGAGCACCCGTCGTGCACCTCAAGGATTTTGTCGGCGGCAAGTCGGATAATATGTATGAGCTGATCGGCATCGAGTCCGAAAAGGCAGAGGCAGAGGTCAAGGCGTTTGAGTTCCGCCCGGTAGGCTTTGGCTGCCAGGATTTCCCCGGCATCTTAGCGGCTTCCGAGGCAGCAGGTGCACAGTGGGTAGTGGTTGAGCAGGATTCTCCCTCTATGGGCCTTACGCCTATGCAGTGCATCGAAAAGAGCAGAAATTATTTGCGCACGCTCGGCTATTGACGGCGCACAACAATAAAAAATCAATTTACGGAGGATATCATCATGGCAGAAAAAATGGATGCTAAGCTGGATTACAAGAACCAGACAAACGAGGTTGCTATTGACACTAACAGAAAGCTCAGAATCGGTATCATCGGTTGCGGCTGGATCGCAGGTGCTCACCTGGCTTCCTACAAGAAGATGCCCGACGTTGAGATCGTTGCGGGCTGTGACCTGATCCCCGGCAAGGCTGCAAAGTTCTTCAAGGACGGCGGCGTTGAGGGCGTTAAGACCGATTATGCTTCCCACAAGGAAATGCTGGACGACGAAAGCCTGCAGCTGGACGCTGTTTCTGTGTGCACCTACAACCGTCAGCATGCTGAACCCTCTATTTACGCACTCAAGAAGGGCATCAACGTTATGCTGGAGAAGCCCTTTACCGTAACCCTTGACGAGGCTGTTGAGGTTATGAAGGCTGAAAAGGAGAGCGGCAAGGTGCTTTCCATCGGCTTCCAGCCCAGACTTGACGCGAATATGCAGATGATCAAGAAGATCGTTGACAGCGGCGAGCTTGGTAAGGTTTACTACATTCAGACCGGCGGCGGCAGACGCAGAGGTATCCCCACTCCCTTCGGTACCACCTTTATCGAAGACAAGACCGCAGGTCTTGGCGCACTGGCTGATATCGGCTGCTACTCGCTGGATATGGTGCTCAACGCAGTTGGCTATCCCAAGCCTTTGACCGTAACCGGTTATAAGAGTGATTTCTTTGGTAAGGATCCCGCCACCTACCCCGGTCACCCCGAATATGCAGATCTGTTCGGCGTTGACGATTTCGCAGCAGCGTTCGTCAGACTTGAGGGCGGCATCATTCTGGACTTCCGAATTGCATGGGCGATGAACATCAATACTCCCGGCGATACCATCATTCTGGGTACCAAGGCAGGCTTGCGTATTCCTTCCACCGACTGCTGGAACGGCACTGTCGGCGGCCCCATGAAGATTTACAAGACCATCGGCGGCGTAGATATGGAATATGAAGTGCCGATCATCAATGACGGCGGCGATCTGTTCGATAAGAAGATCCGTTCCTTCCTGGATGCCGTTAAGTACGGTAAGCCCGCTCCCGTTCCGTCTTCTCAGATCATTTACAACCAGGCAATCCTGGACGGCATCGCTCGTTCGGCAAAGCTTGGCAAGGAAATCAAGCTGCAGATCCCCAAGATCTGATAGTTTTGTATCATTTTGTGCAAAAGTGCCTAACGCAATCGCGTTAGGCACTTCACTTTGTTGATTTTTTTGGGAGAAATATTCAAAAAAGTGCTTGACAAATCGAAAGAAATGTAGTATCATATTAACACTGCGCTGCAAGCAAAGGCGTCAGAAACGGTCGAAAAAATTTTTTAAGAAATTTTCAAAAACCCCTTGACAAACCGCTTGCGATGTGGTATCATATTAAGGCTGTCGCAAAGAGCGGCAGAAAATTGGTCCTTGACAATTGAATAACAGAGAGAAGTACAAAGCAAAAAAAGTAAGTGCGAAATACGAATCTCGAAATTCTTGAAGAGTACAAAACTCAACAGAGTAAATTTAGAAACAAAAGCTTAGAGCAAAAGCTCGAGTAAACAGATTTGATTCGATCTTAGGATCGATTAAATACAATTATTCGAGAGTTTGATCCTGGCTCAGGATGAACGCTGGCGGCGTGCATAACACATTCAAGTCGAACGGAGCAGCAATGCTTAGTGGCGGACGGGTGAGTAACGCGTGAGCAACCTGCCCTTGT
>JAZOLE010000109.1:0-2927 GCA_045652835.1 Eubacteriales bacterium
AATGGTATTCCAGGTCTTGAGATACGTATCCTGCAAGCATTCCTCGGCATCCTGCTCGTTGGACAAAATGCTATACGCCACAGTGTGCAGATATTCACAGTATTTTTTGTCGGTCTCTTCGATGGCGCGTTCTTCCCTTGCAAAGTACAGATCAATGATCTGCTCGTCCGAAAGAAACGCATCGCGTGATGTCTTTCCCATATTGCATCTCCTTTTGTGTGTTTCAGGGGCTCTTACCTATATAGACGGCATTTTTGCAAAACCTTGTAAAGCCCGGCGAAAATTTATTGGATTTACCGTAGGGGCGGATTCCATATCCGCCCGCACCCGCCCTTGCGCGGGAGCATATGGAATGCTCCCCTACGGACATAAAACCAAAAAGAGGTCGCCTGAAGCGACCTCTTTGCGTATTACATCTCCTCTGCCAAGGTTCTGCGCTTTTTCCATTTTCCCGATAGGAAATAGATCAGGCTGGGGATGGCGTAACCGTAGGGTGCAAGACCGTAGCCCAGCACAAAGCCGAAAAATCCCCATCCAAACGCCATGCCGAACAGCCACGAAAGACCGATTCTCAGCACAACACCGTCCAAAAGCGCCAGCACCATGCACAGCTTGGCATGGCCAAGTCCCTGGATAAACGCGCCGCTACCGCGCATGACGGCAAACGCCGGGAACATCCACAAAATAGCCGTGATGAACTCGCCCGACATCGCGTGCACCGCGGGATCGTCCGAGAACAGCATAAACATCTGCTTGCCAAAGCACACGTAAGCGAGAATGAAGGCTGCCGTGAGCGCAAAGGAATAGATCCACGCCCAATGCACCACCTTGGTCGCGCGCTTTTGCTCGCCCGCGCCGATATTCTGGCTGATCATAGGCATAGCGGCATACTGAATGCCCTGCGAGATCTTGTTGATGATATCGTCAATGCGCACGCCTACGCCAAAGGTTGCCGACGCCTCGACGCTGATGATATTGATCTGCGCATTGACCACCAGCATGGAAAGATTGATAAAGCCGGATTGGATTGCCATGGGCACGCCCTGCTTGGCAATCATGCCCACGTATTTCCAGTTGGGTATAAAGTTCTCTGCAGCAAAATCAAAGCCGAACGCCTCTCTCTTGCGATACAGATAAAACAGCGAGAAGATAAACGACACGCCCTGTCCGATGATGGTTGCCCACGCAGCACCCGCAACGCCCCAGCCGAGCCAACCGGTGAACACAAGGTCAAGCACCAAATTGATTGCAGACGCGATACCGATAAACATAAACGGACGCTTGGCATCTCCCATACCGCGCAGCACGGCGGACACCATGTTATACCCCGCGGTAAATAACAGACCCATCGCGCAGATGACCAGATAATCCGTTGCCATCGCGTAGGACTCGGGCGGAATATGCATAGCGATCAAAATGGGATTGCGGAAGGTCAAAATCACGCCTGCCAGCACCAAGGAAAGCGCCAGCACAAACCCAAACAGCGTGCCCATAATGCGGCTCATTTCCTTTTTCTTGCCCGCGCCGAGCGCTTGCGCAACCAGCACCTGCCCCGCGTTGGAAAAGCCAAGGCAAACCATGGTGGCAAAGTTGACGATCTGCGAGGACTGCGACACGGCGCTCAAACCGGGCGTGCCCACAAATTCGCCTACTATGATCATGTCAATGGTGCTGTACAGCACCTGCATGGCGTTGGACGCCATAAAAGGCAGCGCGAAAAGCAGCAGCTGCCGTGCAATATTCCCTTGTGTAAAGTCCTTACGTAATGTCTTGGTCGCCAAAGCGGTATCCTTCTTTCGGTTTTCTAATGTATATTATAGCACGATCGCACTGCTTTTGCAAGGAGTTTTGCATAAGAAATATGATGGGGGCTTGTTCCGTAGCCAACAAGAAAAGCACCAAACCGGGCTGCGGCACTAGGGTACTCATATTTTGCTACGCAAAAGCGAGAATTCCCACGCCCTGCGCCTGGAGAATGTCTCGCTGCGCGAGCCGCTCTCCGATCTTCGGGCAGGGAATGCGAACCTAATTTTTGCGCACGATGTGCGCAAAAAGCTAGGTGAGAATCTGCCAGTGCCGCAGCCAACGCAAAAAGGACACCCTGTTGGGTGTCCTTCGCGTTGGCTGCGGCACTAGGATTCGAACCTAGGGAATGACGGAGTCAGAGTCCGTTGCCTTACCGCTTGGCGATGCCGCAATATTTTCAACATCGGTTATTATAACAGAAACATTTCCGTTTGTCAATACTAAAATGAAAAATTTTCTAAAAAGTTTTTTCTTTTTTCAGTATGCCGCAAAAGTCTTGCGTTTATACGGCAAATCGGATATTTTTGCGGGATTTTGGCGAAGAATTTTTGCGTGACGGGGGTTGCAAATCGGATTTGAATATGGTATAATGACACGGTACGCACCGGTAGCTCAGCTGGATAGAGCACAAGCCTCCGACGCTTGGTGCCGCAGGTTCAAATCCTGTTCGGTGCGCCAAAAGAATAGAGGGGATCCCATCGGGATCCCCTCTATTCTTTTGTCTCACTCTCACCGATTTGAACCTCGCCGTTTGCGACGCAAGGAGCAACCGGCTATGGCTTGCGCGGGTTGCCCAATCAAATTCCTCGACTTTTAGCGCAAGCATAGGTTCTGAATCCTGTTCGCACCGATTCGAACCTCGTCGATCTCGTTCGCAAGCGAACGGGATCGGCTTGGCTTGCGCAGGTCGCCCAATCAAATTCCTCGACCTTTGGCGCAAGCATAGGTTCAAAATCCTGTTCGCACCGATTCGAACCTTGCCCTTTGCGTGTCAATCTCTGTCGCCTTATGGCATATACTGTCGATAGGACGGGCAGCCTGTGGCGCTCGTCCAAGATAAAAAGAAGAATAAACATGGCAACCTTTACCAATAGAGCAACACTTTCCTATAACGGCAGGAC
>JAZOLE010000110.1:0-38411 GCA_045652835.1 Eubacteriales bacterium
TTTCTCAGAACTGCTCAAGGAAACGCACGTCGTTCTCATAGAACAAACGAATGTCGTCAACGTGATACTTGAGCATTGCAATACGCTCGATACCCATACCGAACGCAAAGCCGCTATATTCCTCGGGGTCAATGCCGCACATGGTCAGCACGTTGGGGTGCACCATACCTGCGCCCAAAATTTCGATCCAGCCCTCGCCCTTGCAAAGTCTGCAGCCCTTGCCGCCGCAAGCAAAGCAGGAAACGTCAACCTCAGCACTGGGCTCGGTGAAGGGGAAGTGGTGGGGACGGAAACGGCAACGGGTGTCCTCGCCAAACTGAGCCTTTGCAAAGGTCTCCAGCATGCCCTTAAGGTCGCCCATGGTAATGCCCTTGTCTACAACAAGACCTCCCATCTGATGGAACAGAGGAGAGTGTGTTGCATCCATTGCGTCGGAGCGGTAAACGCGACCGGGGGAGATGATGCGGATCGGAGGCTTCTGTACCTCCATGGTTCTTGCCTGAACGGGAGAGGTCTGCGAGCGCAGCAGGATTTTATCGGTAATGTAGAAGGTGTCCTGCGTATCTCTTGCAGGGTGATTTTCCGGAATGTTGAGCTTCTGGAAGTTGTAAAGGTCATACTCTACCTCAGGACCTTCTGCAATAGAGAATCCCATACCGATAAAGATCTCTTCCATATCTCTCTGTACGCGGGTCAGGGGGTGCACGTGACCTACGCGTGTGGTCTTGCCGGGCATGGTAACGTCCAGCTTTTCAGCTTTGAGCTGCTCTGCAAGCGCGTTTGCCTTGAGAGCCTCTGCCTTTTCGGCAATGGCAGCCTCGATCTCCTCGCGCACCTGGTTAGCCAGCTGACCGATAACGGGTCTTTCCTCGGCACTCAGCTTGCCCATACCGCGCAGAACTGCGGTCAGCTCACCCTTTTTGCCAAGGTATTGAATTCTGATCTGCTCAAGATCCTCGCCTGCAGCAATCTTTTCAAGAGCCGAGGCGCGAATGTTATTCAGCATTTCTTTCATGGTTGATTCCTTCCTTTTATTTACATATAGTTTTTTAAAATATAAAAAGCCGTCCCATATAAACATGGGACGGCATAAAAACCGCGGTACCACCCAAATAAAGGCGTGGCGCAAATAGCGCACAAAGCCAACACTCTGCTGACCGATAACGGTGTCTGCCGTGTCCCACTACCAAGCTTGGCTCACAGGACCTGCTCCGAAGGGAAATGCAACACACGCCACGTAAGACCGCTTTCAGCCGCGTCGGTCATCTCTGTGTACGCTTTTTCGTGTGCGCTGACTTCATCATCGCATTTACCGATACATTATATCACATTGTGCTTGCAAATGCAAGAGGTTTTTCGAATATTTTCGCATTTTTGATCAAATGATTGAAAAGTTTTGATCAAACTTTTTCAAAAGATTGCGCAGGAGGAGGGCGCGAAGCCCTCCTCGCCTCCGCAGAGGCGAAACTCCAAAAACGCCGTTTTTGGTTCTTTTTGCGGCTCCTTGCTCAAAAAGAACGGAGAGAATTTTTTCAATGTATCCCGTTATCGCAATTTCTTGTTATAATGTTTGGATTAGTTTATGTAAGTCAGGGGCGTCGTGGGCGCCGCCCCCTACCGGTTGGGGGAATACGATCATAGCGCGATTACGGGCGGGCGATCACTGATCGCCCCTACGGTCATAAATTTTGCAATTACCTGTTGAAAAAATCGCTAAAAAATGTTATAATAATGCGAACTAAAACAGATTTGAATTGTTGTATAAAATAAAACCCACAAAGGAGGCGCGCATGAATAAAACACAAAAAATACTGCTGATTATGTTTTGCGCGCTGCTTGCAATGCTGTTTGTCGCAGCCGGTGTGTCGGTTGCCAAAAACGGCATGCAGGGCTTGGTGAGTGAATTGTTTGGGGATGTTTATTTTCCTCCGCTTATTGAATGGGGCAGCAGTGCTCCGCCGTCCCAAATCGAACTCCCCGAAGAAAGTATTTCCGAATTGCCAACAGTCGAGGTGCTTGAATCGGAAATCGATCAGACAGCCGAGCCGGAAACCGAGCGCGAAACCAATAAATTACAGGAAATGTTTGGCTTTGAAAGAACCGAAGCGTTAGAGGAAATTTTTGATTTTGACATAACCCATGAGCCAACGAGCGAAGAAGTCTGGAGTATCCGAAGAGGAATGACTTATCAAGAAGTGATAGCTTTGGCAGGTAAGCCGCATGGTTATTTTGAGACACATTCATTCGGAAACGGAGATTATACTGTCTTTTGGTGTACGGAAGAAGGATATGAGCCGGAATCAAGATGGATCAGCTTTACGCTTTCGGATGCATATGAATCCGAGCAAGACCGCTGGTTACATGCCCGCGTGACGGATCTTTCTGCAGGATAAAAGGAGATTGTTTTGAGAAAAAGCGTAAGAATTGTTTGTGTGGTAATATGCGGCACAGTCGCACTGCTATTTGCCGTACTGTTTGTCGCAGCCGGTGTGTCGGTTGCCAAAAACGGCATGCAGGGCATGGTGGGAGAGCTATTTGGCAACGATGCGCTGCTTGCGGATACGGACGCAGAGACGGAAATCTCGCCCGACGTTACGCAAGGCGGTACTACCCAAGAACTTGTGACTAAAGTACCCGAAACGATGCCCGAAGAGCAGATGACGCTGAGCGAGCTGGATAAGCTGATGGATATGTTATTTGACTTTGACCAAACGCACATGCCGTCATATGAGGATTATCTCAAAATTGAGGAAAATATGACAATTGTGGAGATAGTAGAAATTATGGGGAAGCCGCACAGTATTGAGTACGCTACGGGGAAGGCTTATTTTTATTGGGAAATGGCTGATGGCGGTTTTTGTCATATTCTATCGAATTATAGGCATGAAGACAGAGATTTGTTGATGAGTGCGGGATATGGCGGGTCAATTGCGTTCGATATCAATTATTTCGGTCCTTCGAATGAAGACGGAAAATAAAACAAAGGCAGAGCCGAGCCGGCTCTGCCCTTTTCATATTTAAATCACGCCCAACGCGATCACGGCGGTAATGCCGATCAGCGCGGCAATCTGGAAAAATGCGATGACGGGAATGACCTTCATCTGCCAATGCTTGGTCTTGTGACGGATGGCAAGCATGGTCAGATACATGGCAACCGAGCCGCCAAGCAAAGGGAAGGTGAGGAACAGTACCTTTTCGGGAATGCGCAGCTCTACCTTGCCTTTTTTGGAGATCTTTTTGTCATAGACACATACGATCATCGAGATCAGCGAAATGATCACGAGATAACCGCCCAAAATCGCATAGGGAATTGCCCAAGGCGTCAGGTTTTCAAGCATTTGTGCAAAATCCATAGCTGCCTCTTATGCCTTGAAGCTGTCGCGCAGCCCTACAACACGGTTAAAGGTGTTCTCGTTCTTGGAGTCCTTGCAGAAGTAACCAACGCGGACAAACTGGAACTTCTCTCCTGCCTTTGCTTCAGATAGGCAAGGCTCAACCATTGCGCCTTCAATCTTGGAGAGGGATTCGGGGTTGAGGAAGTCAAGATAGGTCTTGCCCTCGGGCACGTCAGCCGTGTTTTCAATGTTGAACAGGCGGTCATAAAGCATAACGGTAACGGGCTGTGCGTACTTTGCGGACAGCCAGTGGATAGTGCCCTTGATCTTTCTGCCGTCTGCAGGCATGCCGTTGCCGGTCTCCAGATCTGCGGTTGCGTGGATCTCCTTGATCGAGCCGTCCTCGTTCTTGATAATCTCGCCGCAGCGGATGATATAACCACCCATCAGGCGTACCTCGCTGTCGGGCTTAAGACGGAAGAACTTAGGAGGCGGAACCTCTGCAAAGTCATCTGCATCGATATAGATCTCGCGGGTCATGGGAACTTCACGCTTGCCAAGCTCTTCCTTCTGGGGATGGTTGGGCAGGCTGATCATTTCTTCCTTGTCCTCGGGATAGTTGTCAATGATAACCTTGATGGGGTTGACGATTGCAACACGGCGCAGCGCGTTCTCGTTGAGGTCATCGCGCACGCAAGCTTCCAGCTGACGAACGTCTACGGTGTGGTCGGTGTTGGTAACGCCTGCTTCTCTTACAAAGGTAAAGAGTGCATCAGGGGTATAGCCGCGACGGCGCAGACCGCAAAGGGTAGGCAGACGGGGGTCATCCCAGCCGTCCACGTGGCCTTCCTCGACCAGCTGACGCAGGTAACGCTTGGACATAACCGTGTAGGTGATGTTCATGCGGCCAAACTCCCACTGGTGGGGCGGCTGCTCAAAGCCGATCTTTTCAATTACCCAGTCATACAGGGGACGGTGATTTCTGAACTCGCTGGAGCACAGGGAATAGGTGATGCCCTCAAGTGCATCCTGAATGGGATGTGCGAAGTCGTACATGGGATATACGCACCAATCGTCGCCCTGACGGTGGTGGTGGATATGCTTGATTCTGTAGATAACGGGGTCACGGAGATAGGGGTTGTCGCTCGAAGGGTCAATCTTTGCGCGCAGGGTGCGTGCACCGTCGGGGAACTCACCGTTCTTCATTCTCTCAAACAGGTCAAGGTTTTCCTCAACCGAGCGGTTACGGTAGGGGGATTCCTTGGATGCAACCGAGCGGTCGGTGCCCTTGTAATCGGCAAGGTCATCCTTGGAGAGGTCGCAAACGTAAGCGTCGCCCTGCTTGATCAGCTGAACGGCAAACTCGTAGCACTTGCCAAAGTAATCGGAGCCGTAGAAAACGCCGCCTGTAGGGGTTGCGCCAAGCCATTCCAGGTCCTCGCGGATAGAGCGGACAAACTCATCGGACTCCTTTGCGGGGTTGGTGTCATCGTAGCGCAGGTTGAACAGACCGTTGTACTTGTTTGCAACGTCGGTGTTGATGCAGATCGCCTTTACCGAGCCGATGTGCAAATATCCGTTGGGCTCGGGCGGAAAACGCGTGTGGATCTTCTTATCGGGCTGTACGCCAAGATCCTCGTTGATGATCTCAAAAATAAAGTTGTTGTTGGTTTCTGCCATGGTTTTATCCTCTTGATTTTAATATTACAGGGTTGCAAGCATTGCGTTCAGGCGTGCGACGGTTCTG
This sequence comes from Eubacteriales bacterium, assembly GCA_045652835.1. Classification (GTDB taxonomy): domain Bacteria; phylum Bacillota; class Clostridia; order Oscillospirales; family CAG-272; genus SVQP01. The sequence goes on from JAZOLE010000110.1 coordinate 5,083, forward strand.
TCATAGCCGAGAATCTGCATGACCGTCCAAAGGTCGGGTGCGTTGGTCTTACCGGTTACAGCAAGGCGCAGGAACATGGAAACGTCAGCTACGCTGCCGCGGAACGCAGAGGGATCCGCCTTATATGCCTTCATGTCAGCGGTGTAGCCGAGCGTTGCGCCGATATCCTTGATCTTTTCAAACCAGGTGTTCATGTCATCGGAGATGTCAAAGACCTTGATAAAGCCTTCCAGCACAGCCTTGATATCTGCCTTGTCAAACTGCTCGGGATACTGCTCGGTCAGCTCAAACAGCTCGTCATAGAAGAATCCCATGTAGGGGCGAGCGTCCTTCCAGACAGCCAAGTCCTTACGCGGCTTCTTGCCGCCTCTGCCGATTGCGAAAATGTTAGCGGCATATGCGGGATCGCGTGCAAGCAAAGCGCCGAACTCGGGATCGTAGGTCTGTGCCCACTCGGTTACAGCCAGCGTCACCTTTTGTGCGCTCATGCGCGAGATCACGTTCTTGGAAACGTCATTGAGCTTATTGAAGTCAAACAGACAGCCCGAAGCACTCATCTTCTTGATATTGAAGGGGAACTCGGTGTAGGGCTTTTCGGGGTTCTGCGCGTGCCACTCCTCGTAGTTGGAGTTGAGCAGCGTCATCACGTACTCGCAAACGCATTCGGGAGCGTAGCCCATTGCAGCGTAGTCGTCCATGTTTGCACCCATGTCGCGCTTGGAAAGCTTTTTCTTGTTGCCGTTTTCGTCAAGGCGCATGATCTGGGAGATGTGCATATACTTGGGCAGCTTAAATCCGAGGTAGCGGAACAGCTGAATGTGCTTTGCAAGGCTGGGCAGCCATTCCTCGCCGCGAATAACGTGCGTTGTGCCCATCAGGTGATCGTCCACTGCGTGTGCAAAGTGGTAGGTGGGAATGCCGTCCGACTTGAGCAGCACGAAATCCTCGTCATTTTCGGGAATGTCCAGCTTGCCTCTGACAAGGTCGGTAAAGGGAGTCTTTTTATTGGGATCACCGTCAGCAAGAATACGCAGCACAAAGGGGTTGCCTGCATCAAGGTTAGCCTTGACCTCGTCCATAGTAATGGCGCGAGCCTTGAGCATTTCTGCGCGACGCTCCTCTGCCTGTGCCTGCCAGTCGGTATTCTTGATCTCTTCCTTCTTGTTAACTGCCTGCAGAGCCTCCAACTCCTCCTCGGTGGTGAAGCAGGGATAAGCAAGTCCGCGGCTGACCAGATCCTTGGCATAGGTCTGGTAAAGCTCTGCGCGTGCGCTCTGCTTGTAAGGACCGTATGCGCCCTGGTCGCTGACCTTGCCGCTCTCGTCAAGGATCGCGCCCTCGTCAAAGTGAATGCCGTAGTGTGCCAGTGTCTTGATCAGACCCTCTGCAGCACCGGGTACCTCACGCTTTGCGTCGGTGTCCTCAATACGCAGGAAAAATACGCCGCCGCTCTGGTGAGCCAGACGCTCGCCTACCGTGGTAGGGAACAAGCCGCCAAAATGCACAAAGCCAGTGGAGGTGGGAGCAAAACGGGTAACCTTTGCACCCTCGGGCAGCTGGCGTGCAGGGTATGCCGCCTCAATATCGGCGGGAGTTTTGGTGATCTGCGGGAAAAGCAGATCGGCTAAAAGCTGATAATCCATGTCGTGTTTCCTCAATATATTATAATTAGTTTTTTACAAATAAAATGCAACGTCAAGCGCGCGACCCAAGGAGCTGGACTCGCCGTGACCGGGATAGATGGTGATGTTTTTGGGATACTGACGCAAAGCACACAGCGAGGTGCGCAGGGTGAAAGCGTTGCCACCGTGCAGGTCGGCTCTGCCGTAGCCCTGGGCAAACAGCAAGTCTCCCGTGAACATGGTGCGCTCACCCGGGATATAGTAGCAAACCGAACCCTTGGAGTGACCGGGCAGGTGTACCACCTCAATGTCCATGCCGCCAAGCGCAATCTTGTCGCCGCCTTCAAGCAAGCGCTGGGCAGGAGCGTAAGAGATATCTTGCCCGAAGAACAGGGAAAAGGCGTTCTTGACACCGTCCTCCAACATCTCCGCATCCTCCTTATGGATCATGAGCGGAACGGGACATGCGCGGCGCAACGTATCAATGGATACGATATGGTCAAAGTGACCGTGCGTCAGCAAAATGCCCTTTAAGGTTGCCCCTTCTTGCTCAACACGCGCCAAGATGCTTTTTGCCGAAGCACTTGGATCAATGACCAAGGCTTCGCCTCCGTGTACCAAAATGTAGCAGTTGGAGTTGTACGAGCCGGGGAAAAGATTGATGATTTGCATATTTCCTCCGCTTTACACAAATATTCATAATATTATACCACATTCATTTTGATTTGTCTACACTTTCGGGAGAAAAAAGCCCTGCGATTTGCATCGCAGGGCAGTTTTTTTATTGATTATTTTTCTTTTTCGTCTTCAAACAGGAAGCTGTAGTGAGAGGACTCACCCTTAAAGCCTTCGTAAGAGAACTCGCCGGCGCTGTATACCTTATCGTTAGACTTGAACTTGTTGTAGATGTAGGACTGCTTATCTTCGGTGTAAGCCTGGAAGTTTACCTCCAGGAAGTCCTCAACCTTGTTCAGGTAAGACTTGTAACCGGAAACGGTTGCCTTGGTCAGAACGATGGGGTTGGTGTAGGTATCCTTGACCTTGTTGATGTTACCGGAGGTCAGGGAAGCGTACTGGTTAGCAACGATGGGAGTTACGGGAACATCTTCCATCAGGATCTCCTCAGCAGCGTGCAGCAGCTTTGCGCGGTCTGCAAGGTAGGTCTTTTCGTTGGGAGTAATGTCGTAATTTGCGTAAACCTCACCGATCTTGGTGTAGATTGCATCGGCAGCTTCCTGAGACTCAAAGTAGTCGGTGCCGTACGCGGTGTTGTAGAAGTACTTGTGGAAATCGTTGTAGTACTGCAGGAAGTAAACAGCCTCCATCAGGTCGTTGTATTCCTGGTTGTCAAAGCCGGTGATGTGAGCGGAGAGCTCATAGTTCTCGGAGTCGGACATATCCATACCCTGACCGGAGAATGCCTTTGCAAAGGGAGCAAGTACAGAGTAAGCATCAACGGTCATAGCACCCATATCCAGCGCGATAACCTCGAAATCACCTGCGAGCAGATCCTCTGTGTACAAGTCGTCACAGATATCCTCGGGAGTAGAGTCGGTCCACTTGTAGTAGTCGTTGTTAGTGATCGTGCCTCTCTTGTTGACCTTTACGTCAAAGCCGAGAGCTTCCCACTGTTCAGCAACCATCTCTGCGATTGCAACGTGTACTTCGTCGTAAGCAGCAACAGTAATAGAGAAGGAGTAGTCCTTTGCGGTGATCTTAGCATCCTTGAGCTCCTGCTTGAGCGTATCAACGTCAACGGTGGTCAGGTTCTCGTAAGCGGAGTTTGCAACCTCACGGAAGGTTTCCTTGGAAGAGTTGGTTTCAAACACGCCGTTGGGAACGATACCGGTAGCAGCCTCAGCATAAATGATCGCATCAGCAATAGCCTGACGGTCAATCGCCTTGGACAGTACCTGACGAACGGTCTTGTTGGCAAACAGGTATTCACCCTCGCCGCCGTTGTCGATCAGAGCGTTCTGGTTGAAGTAGTAGGTGTGGTTGGACATTGCATCGGTGGTGTCAACGTCCTTGAGCAGATCAGCGTAAGCCTCATCAACTCTCCAGGAGTAGGGGATGTTATCAATGTACAGGATTGCGCCTGCCTCGTAAGCCTGAGCAACCTGATCATCGGTCATGGAGAAGTCTACAATAATTCTATAAGGAGTAACGAACTTGTCGAGCTTTTCTTCCTTCTCTGCATTACGGTAGTAGTAGGAGTTGCGCTCCAGAACCAGGAACTTAACCAAGGCTTCCTTGAAGTCCTTGCCAACAATGATCTCATCGCTGCCGGTTTCCTGATACTCGTAGTTTGCATCGAAGTACTTGGTGTTGTTCTCAACGAACTCAACTCTGCCCAGCTTGAAGGGACCGCTGCACACGATGGTAGCAGGCTTCTTTGCCCAGTCGGGCTTAGCGGTGATGTCCTCACGCAGGGGAGCAAGTGCAACGCTGGTCAGGTTAAGAATGAACTGGTCGTAGTTGATGGGACCCTCAAACTCAACGGAAACCATACGCTCACCCTCTGCGTAAATGCAAAGGTCGTCGATAGACATATCGCCTTCCTTAACGGAACGAGCGTTCTTGATGTCGTAAAGCAGAGATGCTGCGTCATAGGAGCTTTCTACGTCCAAAACGCGCTTCCATGCATAAACCACGTCGTTTGCGGAAACATAAGTACCGTCGGACCAGCAGGTCTCGTTGAGGTAAATGTCCATCTTATACTCGTTCGCTGCAGCGTCTTCTTTGATGACGTACTTCTGCACCAGCGACTTCTTTACCTTGCCGCTGTCGTTGATCTTGAACAGCGTTTCAAAGAGCAGATTGACGATGCTGGTGGTAGCGTTGTTATAGAACGCGTTAGCGGGGTCGAGATCATATACCTGATCGGAAATGTACATGGTCAGGTACTGACCTTTGTCTTCTGTCTTTTTGTCGTCTTCGCCGCATGCGCTCAGGCAAACCAGAGAGCCAACGAGCATTACCAGACAGAGAACGGATGCAAGGATGCGCTTAGTCATGATTGAGATTTCCTCCTCGTGATTTTGAAAATCACGGTAGCCCCTGCGGGCAACCGTCGGTGCAATTTGAGAGCCCGTAGATCGGTATGTCAATCGGAATTGTACACATGCACAAAACCGAGCGGACAATCCTGTACAGAATGCACAGAACCCTCACGCGCATACCAAATAGCGAACTCTTTTACTCGCATATTTACATATAGTATAAACGATTTTTCAAAAAAAAGCAAGAGCTAAAATGAAATTTTAATATATAATTTATAATTTTTTTGGAGGAGGCATGAAAAGCTACTTCAGGACCGATCTGGCGTGTGAGCGAAAGGGCGGTGCGCACCGCCGCGAATACGCGTTATACGGATGCAGGGTTTGCGAAATAAAAGAGCGGATGAAGGGGGAAGCGGTCAGGTACGAGACCGTGCATTTTGCGCCGCTTGCCACCCTTTTTGAGGACGCGGAGCAAAGCCCCGAGAGCGCGATTGCCGCGCTGCTTTGCAAAGCTGCTGCGCGCACGGTACCGCGACCGCGCTGCGTACTGGTGGCATGTCTTGGAAATCCGCATATCACACCGGACAGCTTGGGACCATGCACCGCACGCGCCTTGGAGGTCACGCGCCACGTGCAGCTTTTGGATGCCGCTGCCTTTGCCCGTTTTGGTAAGGGCGCGCTTTGCGCGGTCACGCCGGGTGTACTGGGAGATACGGGCGTGGAGGCAGCCGAGCTGATCAGAGGCACGGCAAAAGAGGTGGGGGCGGATCTGGTGCTTGCCGTTGATGCGCTTACGGCAAGCAGCGTTGATCATCTTGGTGCCGCGGTGCAGATCTGCGATCACGGCTTGCGCCCGGGAGCAGGTGTGGGAAACCGACGTGTGGCGATTGACGCAGGCAGCGTTGGCTGTCCCGTGATCTCGATCGGCATTCCCACAGCGATTGACAGTGGCACGCTGATCTGCGATGCGCTCAGTCGCGCCGGCATTTGCGGTGTGGGGGATGCGCTGGAGAGGCATCTTGCGTGTGTGGGACGGTACTTGGTTGCCCCTGCGGATATTGACGTGACCGTCTCTCGCGGCGGTGCGTTGCTTGCGCGTGCGATCGGAATATGCTTCGGACCGGGCAATGTGTGAGTCATATCTGTGCTCCTGCCCGCATAGAATGCAGCATCACACAAAGGGAGGAAAAGAAAATGGACGAGCATAAAGCAAAGGGAATGACAGAATTTTTGCGGCGCGAGATACGTGCGTGGGAGGAATCCGGCGCGCATATCTCCGGGGGCAAGGGAGCGCGCCGATTGCCCAAATGGTTGCCCGCGGTAGCTGCTGCAACTGGAGCAGCTTTGCTGATCACACTCGCGGCTGTGTTTTTGGTTCCGTGGGGCAGCATCACTCCACCGCTATCTGGCACAGAACAGCCTGAAGGATCGGGCAACGGTATCGTACCGCCTGCAAGTGGGGAGAGTGACACGCAAGGGGCGGAGCAGAGCACCGCATTTGAAACAGAGCACGAGACAGCCGAAAGAGATCCGTATGCCTATGACTTTTCGGTAGTGCCCGAGGGCGCGACACCCATCGTGCCGCTGGATATCAGCGCAAAACAAAACCCCGTCAATCAAACCGACGGGGTGATCAATATGCAAGAGGTGATGGCGGCAGCCTGTCAGATTCCCGCACCGCGCGGCAAGATCAGCGTGCTGATCATACATACGCATACGGGTGAGGGGTACAACCGCGAGGACGCGCTGTATCTGGATGCCGAGGACGAGGAGTTTGCCCGCAGTGCGGACGGCTCGGACGGCGTGGTTGCGGTTGGCGCAAGGCTTGCACAAAAGTTGAACGAGGCAGGCATTGGCACCATACATTGCAAGACCGTGTTTGACGGCGAGTCCAATCGCGAGTCATACACGCGCGCTGCGGACGCCATACAAGCCTTTCGTCTGGCATACCCAACGCTTGTTTGCGTGATCGACGTGCACCGCGCCGCCACGACAGACGAGAGCGGCAATATCGTGCGCACGCTTGCTGTAAAGGACGGGCAGGGAATTGCACAAACACAGGTTGTGTGCGGCATGAACGCGGGAGAGACAAGCAAGACAAATCTTGCACTTGCGATGCTGCTGCACGAGCGCATGAACGCTGTCTTTGCGGGCAGCTGCGCAAGCGTGAGTTGTAAATCCCAAACGCTCAATCAGCACTTGACTCCGTTCTCAATGACCTTGGAGATCGGCAGCTGCGGCAACACACTCAAAGAAGCACTCGCGGCAGCCGACGTCACGGCAAGTGCGCTGTGCACCTTGTTCCAAACGCCTTAAGCCTTTTGCTTCAGACAAAGGATCTCAATCCCTGCAATCAGCACAGCAATCACCGCGCCCATACCAAAGCTGAGCAGACCTGCCTCAATGCCACCGATAATGCCGAAAAATGCAAAGACGCAACCGGTCAGGGAAACGCCCTTGACTACCTTGCCAAGACCCAGCGCACAAATAAACTGCCAGAGCGCTGCGGGCAGGGAAAGCAGAACGGAAAGCAGGGATTCGTTCTCGTTTGTGCGTGCGCCTACGTTTGTATTGGTGGTTGCGATTCTGTTATAATTTGTCATGATCATTCTCCTTTTCTTTTGGCGCCGTGTTTTCCAAGTTCGGAAAATCGGCTGCGAAATGCGGAACGGACTGTATTGAATTCGATTGAAAAGTTCCGAAATCGGAACATCTTGACATGATTATACCACCCGAAAATGGATTTGTCAACCCCTATTTTTCAAAAATCGGAAAAAAATTTCAAAAACCTCTTTACAAAACGGAAAAACCGTGCTATAATAAGACCGTAAGAGAAAAAGCACGTTCTTTTTTCGCAAAAGGGAGGGTATTATGTCCGAGCTTACGTATATTGACAGAATCAAAAAGATCAAAAGCGAGCGTCGCATTACCAATGATAAGTTGTCCGAGATGACAGGGATCCCGCTTGGCACGCTTTCCAAAATTTTGGCAGGCATCAGCGATTCACCCAAGCTATCCAACATGCTGGCGATCTGCCGCGCCTTGGATTGCTCCTTGGATTATATTGTCAGCGGCACGCCTGAAAATCATCATAATTATACATTGACAGACGGTGAGATCGCACTGGTCGAGCATTACCGTCGCCTTGACAGCCACGGCAGTGAACTTGTCGCGTTGGTGCTTGATAAGGAATACGAGCGCGTGACCGCGCAATCCTATGCAGCCGCACCTGCACCCGCAGCACCTGTGCGTCAGCCCGAAATCAAGCCCTCCAAGGCAAGCTTCACCCGTGTTGCGGGCGGTCTTGGCAAGCGCACCATCAGCCTGTACGACCTGCCTGTTTCCGCAGGCACGGGCGTGTATCTGTTTGACAGCGTCGCGACGGATATTGCGATTCCGGATAACGCCAAAACTGCCGAAGCCGACTACGCGCTGCGCATTTCGGGCGACAGTATGGAGCCCAAATATCACGACCGTGACGTGCTGCTGATTCAGGAATGCGACCAGATCGAGCCGGGCGAGCTTGGCATTTTCGTGCTGGACGGCGAGGGCTATTTCAAGAAGTTCGGCGGTGATTGCCTGATCTCTCTCAACCCCTTCTACGCACCCATTATGCTGCGCGACTTTACCGACATCCGCTGCTGCGGCAGAGTCATCGGCAAGCTGCATAAGAAGTAATACGATCAAAAAAATCAAGGCTCTGCCGCGTGGCAGAGCCTTTTAGGCTTTTATAGTAGAGAGATGTGTCGAGATTGCCCAATATCATTGAGTTAAGAAACTCTACACCGGACAAGCGAACGGAACGGATGCGCTCTATAAAGGCGTCCCCCGGGGGGAAGCTGTCGCGCAGCGACTGAAGGGGAATTCGTAAGTTTAGATTTGAATTATTTTATCCGAACGTGAAACCGCACCGTTTTGTCCGCAACTCCCCTTCAGTCGCCTGCGGCGCCAGCTTCCCCTCAGGGGACGCCTATGTAACGCGTGTCCGCACTGTTTGGTTATCCATTTCGGCAGAACATTCTTAACTGAATGACATTGCGGGGATGCCGATTCCCACATTTTTTATCCCCCACCGCGGTGCGGTGGGGGATATTCTTTACGCATGATTATTTTCCTTTATCAACAAGACCCGGATGGTACGCGCTGGAGCTTTGCGTGTGGATATCATAGGCGTAAACCGAGCCGGCGCGGCGGATGTTGTCGGTGCGGATATCCGAGCGCTGTACCTCGGCTAAAACGTAGGTGCTGAAAATATCGGTGGTCATATCGCCTTCTCCGCAGTCGAACTTGACTACGGGATACAAGCCCAGATAAGAAACGCCGCCGTAGTTGTAAAGCTGCGCACCGAGGCCTGCAAGACCCAATACCTGCTCGGAGGAGCATTGCTGAACGTGAATCAGCACAATGGCAAATTCCTTGAAATAGTCGCGGTCATAGCGCGTCGAGGTCAGTACGTGCGAGAACGCCTCGTATTCGCCATAGGAGTCCAACACCGTCACCTCGTCAAGTCCCGACAAACTTAGGTCTCCCAGCACCTCCACGTTGTACATGGGCACCGCGGTATAATGCTCTCTTTTAAAGCGATTCTTAACGAATTGCTCGGTCTGGTATGTCATCAGTTGGCATGTGTGTCCGTTCCAATCACCGTCCTCAAAGCCCTCTGCGCCCAGTCGGTAGTAAACTGTATAGTCCGGGACATTTTCCATGTCTTCCGGGTCAGGCATGGTGGCGTATAAACGCTCATAAATTGAAGGTGCATCACCGGCGAAAATAACCTGCTCAAGGTTTGTGCAACCGGTGAATACCACGTTTTCAAGCTCGGTCACGGTCGAGGGGATCACGATCGAGGAAATGCCTACTTCATCAAAAGCACCGCTTTCGATCGTTACAAGTCCTTCGTTGAGTGTGATTGACTGCAGTTGCGCACAGAAGATAAAGGCGCCTGCCCCAATGTGTGTGACAGAGGCGGGGAGAGAGATCTCTTTGAGAGCACAAGTGGAAAATGCGAACCCCGGAATGGACGTTACGCCATCCATAATGGTCACGGTTTCCAAACCGGAACCTGCAAACGGAGAAGTGTATGCCCAGTTTTTCAGCGTGGGGCTGATTATGGCGTGTGTCAGATTCCGGCAGTATTCAAATGCACCGTTACCCAATGTGTGCAAAGAATCAGGAAAATCTGCTCCAATTGAGGGGGACTGAGCGGAGCGTTCGCCCGTATAGAGATCGGTCAAGGAAAAGCATTTCGAAAATGCACCTGCGCCGATCACCTGAATGTTTTGCGGAAGCTGCACGGTTTCAAGCAAACTGCACAAAGAGAATGCATGATCATCAATTTTGACTACGGTATCAGGTAAGACCAAGTGTTTGATTGATGTGTTTTCGGCAAATGCATTTTTTCCGATCACGGTGACCGTCTTGCCCATGATTTTGTCGGGCACGACAACGGTTTCGCTATCGCCTAGGTATTCGGAGATCATGACTGTGCCGTCGGTCAGCTCAACAGACTTGAATAGCTCACTTGCAGGATCGGGATCGGGATCTTTACCCTGCAGCACGTCAAAAATCGCCCCCCAGTCCACGTTGCCGTCTTCTCCGATCGCGTCCTTTAGTCTGCCCCAATCAATGTCGCCAAACAGCTCGTTCACAAGTCCACCGGGGACGAGATCCTGCTTATCCGAGCCTTGTGCGCCGTCCGTGACGTCGCCCTCGTCGGGCTTGAGCACTTGATAGCCCACCAGCGCAAACGCGCCTGCAACAGGGGTCAGCAGCATGACGAATGCCAGCACCGCCGCTATCAGCATGATCTTAAAGCCTCGCTTCTGTCGGAAGGGAACGGGTCTGTCGGCTGCAGCGATGATCTCGGGATCGATCTCGCCCATCAGCTCATAAAATTTATCTTCTCTCATACGTTCCTCCAATTTTCATCCAAGTATTCTTTCAGCTTTTGTCTGGTTCTGGAAAGGATCTTGAGTACGTTTGCCTGCGATGTGCCAAAGCGCTTTGCAATGTCGGGCACGCTGTCGGTGTAAAAGTAACGGCGCACGAAAATATTGCGTTGCCGCTCGGGCTGGGCATAGAGAAATTTGTTGAGCAGCTCCACGAATGCCTGCTCACGCCACGCGTCGTCTGCGCTCAAGTCGGATGCCGTGATCTCGCTGATCTCGTCAAAGGCAATCGCCACCTCGCCGCATCCGCGCTTTTCGCGGTGCTCGGTTCTGTATCGGTCAATGGCAAGGTTACGCGTGATCTTGCCTACGTAGGTCTTCAGCAAAGCCGGCTTTGCGGGCGGAATCGAGTTCCAGGTGTGCAGCCAAGTGTCGTTGACGCACTCCTCGGCGTCCTGCAGGTTTTGCAGAATATTGAGTGCAATATGTATGCAATGGCTACTGTATTTCGCCTCGGTTTCTGCAATTGCTCGTTCGTCGCGCGCGAGATACAGCGCAACGATCTGACTGTCTTGCATGGCTTGCCCCTCCTTTCAAGTGTCCTTCACTTATACACACGATATCCGCCGCCGTTTCTGACACCATTTTAGCATATTTTTTGAAAATTTGCAAGAAAATCAAATATGCAACGTTTGCGTTCGCGCAAATGATCGGTTTACAAAATAAGTTCTTTGTGCCTGTCGGGATCGTCGAGGGCGCCGACCCCTACCGGTTGATGGTTGGGTTTGTTACGGGCGGATATGGAATCCGCCCCTACGGAAATCCCTCTTCGTAGGGGAGCATTCCATATGCTCCCGCGCCCACGCAAAGGCGGATATAAAATCCGCCCCTACGGGCAAAAAACCGCCCGCGGCGTGCGCCGCGGGCGGGGAAGGTTTATTGAGAAGAATCCGTATCTGCGGAGTCCTTCAGGTACGTCACTTTTTCTATATTAGGGCATCCTGATGACCAAAACACGTCTCTGGCTTCGCGGAATTGCTCTTGGGTTCCGTTAAACGTAACGTTTTTGAGTGCCTTACTGTCTTGGAAAGCGTATGCCTCCAGGGTGCTCAGCTCGGCTCCCAAATACACGCTTTCCAGGTTGTTACATTGCGCAAAAGCTCTTGTTTCAATTATTTTCAAACCCTCTGGAAGATGAATTTCCACCAGACCGTGACAATGGGAAAACGCATTGGCACGTATTTTGGTAACGTTCTCATTTATGGGTAATTCGGTCAAAGATTGACACATGCCGAAAACGTATTCATTGATCGTCGTGACTCCCTTGGGTAAATTGATGCTCTTCATATTCATACAACTCTCAAATGCGTATTCGCCAATACTGACAATGCTGTCGGGAAGCACCATGCTGTCAATACTCAGGCATGAGTGAAAAGCATACGCACCAATTCCGGTCATACCGTCAGGCAGAGTAATATCGCTTAACGATTTACAGTTGGAAAATCCGTATTTTTTAATTCTGATCAAAGTGCTTGGCAGCGTGACGCGCTGCAGCGATGTGCAGCCTTCAAAGCAATTATTTGCAATCTCTGTAATGCCTTCGGGAATCATAATGCTCTGCAGAGCAGTACAACCGCTGAAAGCATACGTGCCGATTGATTGCATTTGCGCAGGGAGGTTGACGGTAGTCAGCGCGGTGCAATCCATAAAGGTGCGATTGCCGATTGTGGTGATGCTGTCGGGTACCGTGACCGAGACGATATCCGTAATACCGAAAAATGCAGAGTTGGCAATTGCAGTAACAGGAAGACCTTGGTGAGAGGAAGGAAGGGTGAGCGTGTCAGTATTCGTTCCCAGTAATTGCGTGAGTGTGTAGCCTTGTCCGTCCGCGTTGAGCTCAAAGGCAAATTCGGTGTCGGAATCACCGCTGACAACGTTGCCGAACGTGCCGTCTGTGCAATAAACGGTGTAGTCACCGGTGTTTAGATCCCAATCCTGCATTTTTTCGATCTTTTGCCATTGAGTGACTGTGCCTCCAAAGCGAATTTCACGCAGCGACGTGCAATTCTCAAACGCAAGACTTTCTATGATCGTAACCGTATCGGGAATATAGACTGTGTGCAAGGAGGGACAATTTGCGAAATTCTTAGAACGGATCATGGAAACGTTTTGAAGGGTCACGGTTTCCAGATCCAGGCAATTCTCAAAAATCTCGGTCGCACCCGTATACTCAACGACGAATTCCTTGATGTTTCTTCTGCCTGAAAATGCATGAGGAGAAATAGTGTAAGACATGATATCGGCGGCACTCAGATCGGCTGGGCTGATCGAGGTGCTTTGACAGGTTGCTGCAATCAAACGCCAACCGCGGTGGGTATCGTGATACAGCAGGCTGTGATTGACTAATTTGAGCTGTTCGCTTTCGCCGGTAAGATAGATGTTATCCAAAGGACAGCCTCGGAAGGGGTTTTCTCCGGCATCATCTATGCTGGTGATCGTGGAGGGCAGATGGATGTCCGTCAGCGAGCTGCAGTTGGAAAAGGCAGCCGAACCGATCATTTTAACGCCTTCTCCCACGTATATCTCTGTGATCCAATCGCAATTCTTGAAAGCGGATTTTTCAATGCTGAATACCGGAAGATCTTTATAGGTGGAAGGAATGACGACTACGGAGTCGGTACAAGAGCCGATTCCCGTGACGCTGTAACAAGCATTGTCGGGAAATGCAAGAAATTCGTATTGCAATCCCTCACTCTCGGGAGGAATTTTATCATCAGGCGCAGTTTCCGTTTCCGTGTCCGTTTCCGTGTCCGTTTCCGTTCCCGTCTCCTCTTCACCGTCGCCACCCGTCAGCGCATCAAACACAGAGCCCAGCGTGTTCTTGACGTTCTCGGGGAGCAGGGAATTAAGGAAGTGGTTCTCGTCACTAAGCATTGCGTCCATGATGTGCACAAGCCCACCCTCGATCTCAGGGTGCGCGTTGCCGTAGGATATGACCACCGCCACGGGCGAGGCGATCATGGTGATGACCAGTAGCATAGCCACGGCTGCGCATGCAAACGCGGCACGGAAGCGCGGCTTGCTAAAAAGCGGTACGGGGGCGTTGGCGCGCAGCAGCAGCTCCTCGTCAATATTGCCCATCATTTCGATCAGTCGAAGCTCTTTCATATAGCATAGCCCTCCTTTTCCAAATACGCACGCAATTTCTGTCGCGTGCGGGAAAGGATCTTTTGCACGTTGGAAACGCTCAAGCCGTAACGCTTGGCGATCAGCGGAATGGGGTCGAGGTAGTAGTAGCGACGAATGAAAATATTGCAATCACGCTCGGGCAGCGACCACAGAAAACGGTTAAAGATTTCGGAAAATTCACGGTCTGCGATCTCGGTGGCAAGGTCCGAGTCTGCGGCAATCACGTCATGCATCTCGTCAAGTGCTAACACAATCTCACCTCCGCCGCGCTTGGCAGCATTTTGTCGGCGAAATCTGTCCAGCGAGATGTGGCGCGTAATGCCGCCTAAGTAAAGCTGCAGATGATCGGGCTTGGCAGGGGGAATCGAGTTCCAAGCGCGCAGCCACGTGTCGTTGACGCACTCCTCGGCATCCTGCATGTTCTTTAAAATATTGAGTGCGATACTGTTGCAGTAGTATCCGTATTTGTTGGATGATTCTGTAATAGCCTGTTCGTTTCGGGCATAATACAGATCAATAATGTCTTGATCTTGCATACAAAGCAACTCCTTTCGATATAGCCGAAGAGAGCCGAGCTCACACGGTTTTGAGCGGCAAATATATGCACCTGCTGCAGATAAAATGCTCGCAATATCTTATATTGCTTCACATTTTCTTTTTGCATCTGCGAAATATTTGCTCGCGCAAAACTGCGCAGCACCCTCCGGCGTTGTATTTTTTGATGGATTTTGTCAAAGCGAGTCGAAGCAAGATACGCATCTTGCAAGGCGAGATTTGGCGAAAGACGTGAAAAATACTCGCCGCAGGGCGTATGAGTTCGGCTCTCTTCGGCTATAGGGGGCTCTACTCTATAGGTCGCAAAGCCCCTTGCTTTGCTGACAATATTTTAGCATAATTTTTGAAAATTTGCAAGAAAATCAAATATGCAACGTTTGCGTTCGCGCAAATGATCGGTTTACAAAATAAGTTCTTTGCGCCTGTCGGGATCGTCGAGGGCGCCGACCCCTACCGGTTGATGGTTGGGTTTGTTACGGGCGGATATGGAATCCGCCCCTACGGAAATCCCCCTTCGTAGGGGAGCATTCCATATGCTCCCGCCGCCTTTCGCATAGGTAGATATGAAATCCGCCCCTACGGGCAAAAAAACGCCAACGGCTCATGCCGTTGGCGGATGTGTTTTTTTTGATTTTATTCAGCAATTACCTTTACAAAGGTCTTCTTGCCCTTGCGGAACAGCTTGCCCTCGGCAAGGTCTGCCTTGGTGTAAGCGGTCTTGAAATCGGTGATCTTTTCACCGTCTACGGTCACGCCGCCCTGCTGGATTGCGGTGCGCGCCTCGGACTTGGACTTGACAAGTCCTGCCTTGACCATGACAGAGCCGATGTCGATCTGGCCCTCAACCATGCCGCCTGTGAAGTCAGCGTCGGTCAGCTTTGCAACGGGAGCGTCAGCAGCGCCGCCTGCGGAGAACAGGGAACGTGCCTGCGCCTGTGCCTTTTCAGCCTCTTCCTCACCATGTACCAGCTTGGTCAGCTCGTAAGCAAGAATTTCCTTGGCGGTGTTGAGCTGTGCGCCCTCCCAGCCGTCCATAGCGTCGATCTGCTCGATGGGCAGGAAGGTCAGCATACGGATGCACTTGAGTACGTCCGCGTCGTTTACGTTTCTCCAGTACTGGTAGAAGTCGTAGGGAGTGGTCTTTTTGGGGTCAAGCCATACAGCGCCCGATGCGGTCTTACCCATCTTCTTGCCCTCGGAGTTGAGCAGCAGGGTAATGGTCATTGCGTAAGCGTCCTTACCAAGCTTTCTGCGGATCAGCTCAGTACCGCCCAGCATGTTGGACCACTGGTCGTCGCCGCCGAACTGCATGTTGCAGCCAAAGTTCTTGTACAGGTGATAGAAGTCGTAGGACTGCATGATCATGTAGTTGAACTCCAGGAAGGAAAGACCCTTTTCCATTCTCTGCTTGTAGCACTCTGCGCTGAGCATCTTGTTAACAGAGAAGCATGCGCCAACGTCGCGCAGTACCTCAACGTAATTGAGCTGCATCAGCCAATCCTTGTTGTTGACCAGGATCGCCTTGTCCTCGCCAAAATCGATAAAGCGGGACATCTGCTGCTTGAAGCACTCTACGTTGTGTGCAATGGTTTCCTCGGTCATCATCTGACGCATGTCGGTTCTGCCCGAGGGGTCACCGACCATAGCGGTGCCGCCGCCGATCAGTACGACGGGCTTGTTACCTGCCATCTGCAGTCTCTTCATCAGGCACAGTGCCATGAAGTGACCAACGTGCAGGGAGTCTGCGGTGGGGTCAAAGCCGATGTAGAAGGTCGCCTTACCTGCATTGTTCATATCTCTGATCTCTGCTTCGTCGGTGACCTGGGCGATCAGTCCCCTCGCTTGCAATTCTTCATAGATTTGCATAGTTTGTTTCTCCTTTGATGTGAAAATATAAAATAAAAAGTCCCCGATGCCAAGTACGCTCTTGGAATCAAGGACGGGCGGGGACGCCGCCGTGTTACCACCTTGCTTCGCTTCTTTTTTGCAAAAGAAGCCTCTGTCGGCTGCCTACCGTGTGCACGGATACAGTCGATTCCGATAACGGGGAACGTCCGTTGCAGCCTACTGCGCGCGTGCGGTTCGGTGCAAAGCTCGGGGATGTATTTCGCCGCTGCCATTCTCGCCCCTCTCATCAACCGGGTACTTTCTGTGAGTCGCATGCGGGTACTTGTTCCCGTCAAAGCCGATATATGTGACATTATATATCAAAAAAAACGAAATGTCAAGTAGAAAAAGGGAAAAACTTTTTGGATTGCATAAAAAGAAAGAATTCCTTGCCGTAGCAAGGAATTCTTTCTTATGTGATTGCGTTATTGAATGGTCAATTCAATCTCAACAGCTTCACCGGTGGGGTTGGTGATGGTCAGCTCAAAGCTGTCCCAACCTTCACCGGGGCCGGGGATGAACTGTACACGATCGTTGCCGTTGATGGTGTCAGCAGGCAGCGTGTAGTTGCCTGCAACAACGGTGCAGTTTGCAGAGTTTTTAATGGTCATGGTCTTGCCACCGTAGTTGGTGATCATGAACTTGTAAACGCCGTTTGTGTCAATGGTAACCTTACCGTTAGTGCCGTTGAATTCAACAACCTCGATAGGCTGTACGGGGTCAACCTGTGCAATGTTCAGGGTGATTTCCTTGATCAGCTCCTCGTTGCCTGCGGTATCCTTAGCGTAAACGCGGAGGGTATGCGTGCCTGCGCCCAAGCCTTCCAGAGGAATGTCGAACTGGAATCTGCATGCGCTGAGCGCACCGGGGCAGTTATTCTTGATGTGATCCTGCACGCCTACCTCTGCGGTAAAGGTGAAGCTTGCATCATATACGATCTCGCCACCGTTGAAGGAATAGCCAACGGTGCCCTCGGTCTCGGTGAAGTATGCGATCCAACCGTAGAGGGAGAGAGCGGTATCGTTGGTGTCAATGTTTGCAACGCCGTTCCAGGTGTTGTATTCACCGCCGTTGTTTACAATGGGCTTGCCTACAACGGGATGTACGGTGGACAGGGAATCCCAGGACATAGCTGCGATGACCTTTACGGGATCGGGAGTAGGCTCGGTGGACTGCTCCTCGGTAGAGGTTTCAGCATCGGGCTCGGTGGTCTGTTCCTCGGTGGAGGTTTCAGCGTCGGGCTCGGTAGTCACTTCCTCGGTAGTGGTTTCAGCGGGCGCATTGGTGCCTGCTTCGGTGCTCTGCTCAGGGTTGTCGGGAGTGGTCTCGCAAGCAACCAAAGCAACCGAGAATACCATGCAAAGAGCCAGTAAAATCAGTAACTTTTTCATTTGGTTTGTTTCCTTTCAAGAAGTTTTTTGATCCCATGCGGGAACAAGATAAAGACATTATATCACAATTGCACGAAAAATGCAAGAGGAAATGTAAATGTTGTGATTTGTACGATTGTAGGGCTACCCCTAAAATAGTGCTTACAAAAATTTTTCATCTTTTTTTGAAAAACGTGAACTTTTCCATCAAAAAATGCGTCTATATAGATGAAGGTTCTTTTTCTTGACACAAAACGCGCAACATGATACAATGGAATTGCAAAGATAAAAGGGAGGAAGCATCATGAAACGCATGGGAAAATTGATTCGCTCGTACAGAGAGAAAAAGCAAATGACCGTACAGGACATAGCGGCTGCACTTGGCGTAAACGAGCGTCTTGTGACCAAATGGGAAAAGGGCAGAGCCATGCCCAATGCGCCCATGATCGAGCAACTTTCCACCCTTTTGGATATCCCCGGCAGCGCATGGATCAGCACGACCATGCAGGGACTTCAGTGCCAAAGGCGCAGCCTGCTGATCACGGCGCTTGCCTTGCTGCTTGCTGCCTTGCTTGCACTCGGAGGCATCGGTATGTACGCAAGGCAGATTTTGGAGCGCATGGAATACGTGCTTTACGGTGGCTTTGGCAGCTTGGCAAGCAATTATGCCGTTGACGTGTCCATGACAGAGCTGATCGCCACTCCCGAGCGGTATCATGGCGTAAAGGTAAGATTGACCGCCGTGGGCAATCTTGAATTTGAAGGCAACTGCATCAGCGCAAGCAAAGAAGCGTGGGAGAACTATACGGGTGATCGGATATGGATCGAGCTTGGGGAAGAGATTGCCCCGTATTACGAAAGATTGCAGAGATATAACGGTGAATACGTGATCATCGAAGGCGTATTTGATATGTACGACAAGGGACATTTTGACATGTTCGGGGGAACGCTCCGCGATGTCTGCAGATATGAATTTGATCAATCGCATTTGTACGACAATTTCGTGACGGATTATTCGCAAGACGGGCAGGGTGGCTATACTGTGTACGATAACGACGGCAACGTTCTGATGTCCGGTGAGATCCCGCGCGGTTACTTGCAAACGCGATACGTTGGCGTCAACGTACTGGGAATGTTCCAAAAAGGCTTCGAATACCATTACGACAATCAAGCCGTCTATTTTGACCTTTTCACGGGCGTGATCTCCGAGCCGTTTGCCCACGTGGTAGAGGCGCAGGATCGGTACGTGGTGTACGTTGTGGAGAACGATGGCGCGTACAGCATTGCCGTGCAGGATATTTTCGATTCCGCAGCATATTATCAAACCTACCCGCTGGAGGATTTCAACCCCGATGCAGAAAGACCGATCATCAGCTACGGTGTCGGTATAGGCGGCGATGCAGAGATCTGCTACAAGTCTGGCGAGAGTGGGGAAGAAAAAAACTTGACCGTCTATTTGCCGTAAATGCGTTGCAAAAAGGAGAATTTGTGCGGGCGATCACATATTTCGGCTCTGCCGAAATTCTCGCCCCTACGGCGTATTCTTCGAGATTATTGTATTGCAAAATCACAACATACACACTTGTAGGGGCGATCAGTGATCGCCCGCTCCTGCATTAAGAACTTTTTGTGGGGCAGGTGTCCTCGGCTGCCCGTAAACATCACCGATAAACATAAGGGCGCACCTTGCGGTGCGCCTTTATCTTTGCCAAATTTTTCTTTCAAACCCACCTGACTCGGTTGACAAAAAACGCGCAATACTTTATAATATATTTATACTTTAAAATATTCTCCGATCTTCTCGGAAACCGTAAACATACAGAATTTACTCAAGGGAGCTTGCCGTGGTCTTTTCATCGCTGATTTTTTTGTTTGCATATCTGCCGCTGACGCTGGCAATATATTATCTCGTGCCGCGCAAGGGGCGCAATATCGTGCTGTTTGCCGTCAGCCTGCTGTTTTACGGCTGGGGAGAGCCTGTCTATATTCTGCTGATGATGGCATCGATTACGGTGGCGTACGTGGGCGGCTTCTTTATCGAAAAATACCGCCACTCGTCTCCAAAAAAGTGTAAGGCGGCAATGATCGCTTCAATTGCGATCAACCTGTCATTTTTGCTTTTCTTCAAGTACTTCAATTTCACCATGGAGACGCTGGCGCTGATCCCGTTTTTGTCAGGCATTGCGCGTCCGATCGAGGGACTCTCGCTGCCCATCGGTATCTCGTTCTACACCTTCCAGATCATGTCCTATACCATTGACCTGTACCGCCGCGAGACCGAGGTGCAAAAGAACTATATCGCCTTTGGCACGTACGTCACGCTGTTTCCGCAGCTGATCGCAGGTCCTATCGTACGATATCGCGATGTGGACGATCAGCTGATCGGTCGCCGCGAGAGCATGGCGGATTTTGCTGCAGGCGTGCGCCGCTTTTGCGCGGGTCTTGCCAAAAAGGTGCTGCTTGGTGACGGTGCCGCGGCTGCATTCCGCTATTTCTCGGCTGCTGCCGGTTTTGAGCATACCGCGCTTGGCGCATGGATGACGGTCATTTGCTATACGCTGCACATCTATTACGATTTTTCGGGATACTCCGATATGGCGATCGGCCTTGGCATGATGTTCGGCTTCAAATTCCCCGAAAACTTCAACTACCCCTATATTTCCAAAAGCATTACCGAGTTTTGGCGTCGCTGGCATATCACACTTTCCACGTGGTTTCGCGAGTACGTGTATATTCCGCTTGGCGGCAACCGAAAGGGAAAGGCGCGCCAGTATCTCAACCTCGCTGCCGTTTGGCTGCTGACGGGTCTTTGGCATGGCGCTTCTTGGAATTTCGTTTTGTGGGGCGCGTATTTCCTGGTCATTTTGGTCATTGAAAAGGCGTTTATGCTCAAAGTGCTTGAAAAGCTGCCGCGTGCGCTCTCGCATGCGTATGCGCTGCTTTTGATCGGTATCGGCTGGATCATTTTCGCATTCCCCAACCTCTTTGAGGGTTGGACCATCTTTACGGGCATGTTTGGCGTGGGCACGGTCGGCTTTGCAAGCCCCGTGGTGCTGTACGAGGCGCTGCGCTATCTGCCGCTCTTGATCGTGTGCTTTATTGGCGTGACACCGCTGCCCAAAAAGCTGTTTGATAAATGCAGGGAAAAGCCTGCCGTAGCCA
The DNA here is from genome assembly GCA_045652835.1 of Eubacteriales bacterium. GTDB lineage: Bacteria > Bacillota > Clostridia > Oscillospirales > CAG-272 > SVQP01. The sequence continues at coordinate 25,758 of JAZOLE010000110.1, forward strand.
TTGCCGTTCCCGCGCTTTGCGCCATTGTTGTGGTGCTTTGCACGGCGTATTTGGTGGACTCCACCTTCAGCCCGTTCCTTTACTATATTTTCTGAGGATGTAAGCATGAAAAATCAAAAAATCATTCATATACTGACAGTTGTGCTGTTCGTGCTGCCTCTGTTTGTCGGGCTTGTCCTGTTTATTGTGTTGCCGGACAATGATTTTTCCGAACAGGAAAACCGCAGCCTGCAGACCTTTCCCAAGTTGACTTGGAACTCTCTTAAAGAAGGCGAATTCGGCTCGGACATGAACGAGTATTTTGCCGACCAGTTTCCTGTGCGTGACGCGCTGGTGGGCATCAAGGGTATTGCCGAGCTGGCGCTTGGAAAAGGGGGCAACAATGGCGTAGCTTTAGGCAAGGACGGTGTGCTTGCCGTGCGTTGGTTTGACGCCTACGTGGACAGATTGACCCGCGTATATGACACCGACTTTTATTCCAAGGACAGCATTGCCGCGCAGACCGATGCGCTGGGTAAGCTTTCTGCCGATCTTGCCGCGCAAGGGCTGCCTTTGACTGTGATCATTCCGCCCCGTGCGCTTGACGTGTACGGTGCGCAGATAAGCTATCCCGCAGATGCGGCAAATGCCTTGTGGACAGATATCGATGCAGGACTTGACGGGGACGTTGACTACCTTGACCTGCGAGAGGTCATGCAAAGCGCCATCGCCGATGGCACGTACGTGTACTACCGCACCGACCACCATTGGACGACCGAGGGCGCATACCTTGCCTACGGTGCGCTCATGACCGAATGGGGCAGGGAGCAGGAAATTCTTCCCCGCAGCAACTTTGAGCCGGAAACTATCGAGAATTTTTACGGCACAACCTGGTCGCGCGCAGGTTTTAAATTCGTCGCGCCCGACGCTTTGGAGATTTGGCATTTTGAAGGAGAGGACGGCTATACGGTGACCGATCCCGATATCGGCTTGACCTTCGAGGGCTTTTATAACCGCGACTATCTTGCCAAAAAGGACAAGTATTCCGCATTTCTTGACGGCACGCACGGCATCTTGACCGTGACCAAAAATACGGACGAGCAGCGTCCGACGCTGCTTGTGCTCAAGGACTCCTTCTTTAACAGCATGGTGCCGTTTTTGGCGCAGCACTATGATCTTGTTGTGGTCAATTTGTCCGTAGGCGGTGTCAAGCCGCTTGCGCAGTATATCGAGCAGTACGGCTGCGACGGTGTGCTGGTTGTGTATAACGCAGAAAACATCATCGAAAATAACGCACTTGCCTCGCTGACCTATCAAAAATAAATCCCAAAAGGAGAAGACTATGAGCTTTTGGATCATGGCGGAGGATCGCCCCACAACACCGCATTTCTATTATTTCACAAAGGAATTTGATGCTCCTGCAGGCGCGTCGCTGAAGGTGCGCTGCAGCGGAGATACGCGCTATGCGCTGTATCTCAACGGACACCTTGTCTCGGAAGGTCCTTGTCAGGGCTCTTCCTACGTGACCTATTATGAGAGCGAGGATCTGACGCCCTATCTCAAGAAGGGAAGAAATACGTTGCTTGCCAAGGTGCTTTACGTAACCGAGGGGTATTTTATCTCGGTGTTCCGCCGCTCTCGTCCTGCTTTCTGGATGGACGGTGTGATCGAGGCTGACGGTGCATGCACAGCACTTGGTACAGATGCAAGCTGGGCTTGTACGCGTGAGGATGCCTGCGCCTTTTCCAATATGCCGGGTGTACATACCTCGATCCCTCCCTTTGAGCAGTGGCAGGGTGCGAGTGTGCAAACACCGGTTGCTGTTATCCAAGGATACGAACCGCAGCTGGATAAGGGCTGCTATAATCTGTTCGGACTTGGCGAGAGCTATATCATGTCGCCCAGACCCATTCCTGCCATGCAGACAAATGCGTACGCGCCCATGCGCGAGGTGCGCCGCGGCGAGGGTTTTGCCGAATTTGATGCGATCCACTACACCACCGCAAAGGTGCGCCTTAGCTTCAAAGCAAAGGCAGGCACGCGCGTGCGCGTGATCTTTGCCGAGTGCTACAACGTAGCAGACGAGAACGGAAACCGCTTCAAGAGCCAAAGAGACGCATATACAGATCCTACGGCTGAGCTGCACGGTGTGTTTGACACGCTGGTGGCAACCGGAGAAGAGCAGACCTTTGTGCCTTTCTGGTATCGCTCCTTCCGCTTTGCGCGTGTGGAGTTTGAAGACCCCGATTTTGCGCTGACCGCGTTTGACTACGCATTTTATCACTATCCGCTTGATAAGGCGGGCGAATTTACCTGCTCCAATCCCCGATATAACACCATGTGGGAGATCAGCCGCAACACCGTGCTTTGCTGCATGCATGAAATGTACGTGGATTGCCCGTACTACGAGCAGCAGCAATACGACATGGACAGTGCGCTTGAGATGCTGTTTACCCTGCGCATGAGCGCGGACGGACGCATGCCCATCAAATCCCTGACCGATTTTGCACATTCGCAAATGGCGGACGGCATGCTCCAGGCAAACTATCCTTCGGTCATGGTGCAGATCATCCCAGACTTTACGCTGTTCTGGATACTGATGCTGCGCGATTATCTGCGCTATTGCGGTGCGAATGATGCCGCAAAGGCAAGCGTGCGCGCCATGAGCGGCACGGTGGACCGTGCGCTGGAGGGCTTTGCAACCTATATGACCGAGCAGGGCTTGATCGGTGTCACGCCCTATTGGCATTTTGTGGACTGGGTGCCCGGCTGGCACGTGGGCGTACCGAACGGCGGATTTACCGAGCCCTTGACCGTCACCTCGTTTATGTACGCTGCAGCACTCAAGGCAGCTGCCGAGATCTGCGAGGCTGTCGGCAGACCCGGACTTGCTTCGGACTACAGAGAAAGAGCCGAGGTCATGATCGGCAACGTGCAAAAGCATTGCTATGACAAGGAAATCGGACTTTACCGCAATACCCCGGGTACCAAGGAATACAGCCAGCATACCACGCTTTGGGCAATTCTGTCGGGAGCGGTGAGCGGTGATGAGGCAGGGGCGCTGATCGACCGCACCTTTGACGGTCACGTACCCGTGGCGGTCTGCTCCTTCTCCATGAGCCACTATATGTTCCGTGCACTGGAAATGGCAGGACGCTATGACGCTTATGCAAAACGTCAGCTGCAGGGCTGGGAGACCATGCTTGATTGGCATTGCACAACGTGGTGCGAAAATCCCGACTCTCCCCGCAGCGAGTGCCACGGCTGGAGCTCCGCACCTATCTATGAATTCTCCGCAATGGTGCTGGGCGTGTATCCTACCGTCAACGGTTACGCCTCGGTGCGTATCAAACCCTGCGTCGATGCATACGACCTGACATGGGCAAAGGGAACCGTGCCTACGCCGCACGGCACGATCTCGGTCGCATGGGAAAAGACCAACGGCACGCTGACACTGGATGTCACGCTGCCCGAGAACAGCGACATGTCCTGCGAGGTCATCCTGCCCGACGGCAGCACGCATGCGCAGACCGAAACCACCGCGAGATATACCTGCAAGCTTTGATTTTTAATAAAAATTTGCCATTCATAAATTCCGCATCGGCGTTCAAAATAATAGCAGAGCACGCAAGAGATTGCGGACTCAATTGAGCATAGATGATTTTGAAAAAAGCAAAGGGCGGAGAGAGGAAGCACCGCTCGGCCGACCCTTGACAAGGAGAATTTAGTTATGGCAAGCAACAAGACACTTGTTCCCGAAGCAAAGCAGGCACTTGAGCAGTTCAAGATGCAGGCAGCAAATGAAGTAGGCGTTACCCTGAACCAGGGCTACAACGGTCAGCTGACCGCAGCTCAGGCAGGCTCCATCGGTGGCCAGATGGTTAAGAAGATGGTTGAGTCCTACGAGAACTCTCTGAAGACCAAGTAATCAATTCGAGAACTCCCGACAAAGGGCGGTCGCGCAAGCGATCGCCCAAATTTTTTTGTAAAAAGGCATGACAAATCGTGCAAGGTGTGTTATAATAAAAAGGATAAAAATTCCGAATCACGGAAAGGAAGTACAAATATGAAAAAAACAGTTCTCAAGGAATACGCAAAGCTGATCGCAAATTGCGGTCTGAATATCAAAAAGGGTGACGTGGTCATTGTCAACGCATCTCTCGACCAGCCCGATTTTGTGGTCATGGTCACCGAGGCATGCTACAAAAAGGGCGCGGCACGCGTCATGGTTGAGTGGGATTATCAGCCCCTGACCAAGCTTGCTGTCAAGTACCGCACGCTGAGGAGCCTTGGCACCATCGAGGACTTTGAAGAAGCAAAGCTCAAGTATCGCCTTGAAAAGCTGCCCGCTATGCTGTATCTGCTGTCCGACGATCCCGACGGTCTCAAGGGCATCAATCAGGACAAGATGACTAAGGCAGCGCAGATGAAATATCCCGTTATCAAGCCCTACCGCGACGCGATGGATAACAAATACAAGTGGTGCATCGCATCGGTTCCGGGCGAAGCTTGGGCAAAAAAGGTATTCCCGGGTGAGCGCACCAACGCAGCTGTGGAAAAGCTTTGGAACGCAATTCTTTATACCTCCCGTGTGCTGGATGCCGAGGGCAATCTGCTTGACGCGGTTGCAGAGTGGGATAAGCACAACAAGAATTTTGCAGAGAAGTGCGCGTACCTTAACAGCCTTGGCCTTACCGAGCTGCACTATACCGCATCCAACGGCACCGACCTGCGCGTGGGCCTGATCCCCGAGGGCATCTTCCTTGGCGGTGGCGAGAACACGCTGGGTGGCGAATACTACAATCCCAACATTCCTACCGAGGAAACTTTTACCTCTCCCCGTGCAGGCAGCGCCGAGGGCGTGGTATATTCCAGCCTGCCGCTTTCCTATCGCGGTGAGGTGATTGATAACTTCTCGCTCCGCTTCGAGGGTGGTCGCGCAGTTGAGGCGCATGCAGAGAAGAACGAGGATCTGTTAAAGCAGATGATTTCGATGGACGAGGGCGCAGCTATGCTTGGCGAGTGCGCACTTGTGCCTTACGATTCTCCCATTCGCAACAGCGGCATTACCTTCTACGAAACGCTGTTTGATGAAAACGCCGCTTGCCACCTTGCTATGGGCGCAGGCTTTACCAATTGCCTCAAGGACTATGACAAGTACACCTTGGCAGAAGCGCATGAGATGGGCATCAACGACTCCATGATCCACGTGGATTTCATGATCGGCACGGCTGACCTGTCTATCGTGGGCAAGACCGCGGACGGCAAGCAGGTGCAGATCTTTGAGAACGGTAACTGGGCGTTCTGATATGAGTGAAAGACGGCTGATCACGGTGGATTTTGCCTCGGTCACGGGGCGCATCAAGCCGCTGCACGGCATGTGCAACGGTCCGCTTTCCCCGGGAACAGACCTTGGCGAGCTGTTTACAAAAATGGGCGTGCCGCGCGTGCGCTTTGCGGACGCAGGTGGTAAGCAGTCGGGATTGCACGTCAACGTTTCAAGCATCTTTCCCGATGCATCTGCCGATGAATACGCTCCCGAAAGCTACCGTTTCGCGCCTACCGATGCGCTGATAGAGGTGGCTGCCCGTAGCGGCGCGGACGTGGTGTATCGCCTTGGCGAGAGTGACGGTGGCTATGGCTACGCGCTGCCGCAAAATGCAGAAAAATGGGCGCGCGTGTGCGTCAATATCATCCGTCATTATAATGATGGTTGGGCAGACGGCATGAGCCTTGGCTTGCGGCATTTTGAGATATGGGCAAAGCCGGATACCATGCCCGAGGTTGGCAACGCTGCCGTGTTTGCCTTTTACGAAAAGGTGGCGCACGGCATCAAAAGCTATAATCCAGATTTGCAAATAGGCGGTATGGGCTTTACCGACTATGGCGTCATGGCGCGTGAGTTTATCAAATTCTGTAAGAAAAAGCAAGCACCGCTGGATTTTATTTCGATCTGTGCATACGGAGAGACGCCTGAGGCAGCTCTTGCAGGAGCAGGGAAGCTTGGCGCATACCTGCAAAAGAGCGACTTGGCGCACTTGCCCGTGCATATCTGTGAGTGGAACTGCCAAGTCCCCGACGCTGCGGTGCACACCCCCGCCCAAAAGCAGGCAAGATATGAGCAGCTGCACTCTTTGGCGGGAGCCACCTTCTGTGCGTCTGTACTGCTCAAAATGCAGCAGATGCAGGGAATAGAGGCTGCAACCTATTATGACGCGCAGCCCGAGATCTCGTCCTTGTGCGGCATTTGTGACCGCTTTGGCAACCCTTCCAAGCCCGCGTATGCCTTTGCCGCGTTTGATACGCTGTACAGACAGGGTGACGAGGTGTTCTGCGAGGCACTGGGAAAAGGCGTGGATGCGGCTGCATCCCTGGGTGAGAGATCTGCTGCCGTGATGGTAGCGGTGTCGGATGCTCCGGGACTTGTGGATATCCGCATGAACAATCTGCCCGAGAACGTATACAGCGCAGACGTGCTGATTTTGGACGGTGTGCGTGATCTTACGCACGTGCAAACTCTGCCTCTGCTGGGCATGAGCCGACAGGTCTGCATTGCTACGGGTAAGTACAGTGTTATTTTGATCAAATTATATTAAGCTATATTAAGGAGAACGAGTATGAAATTTCATGAATATTGCTTCAAGAAAGCGCAGCCCGTATGGGAAAAGGGAACTGAGCGCGTCATGAACCGCTCGATCGCGCTTTGCACCGAGATTGACTATGTAGGACAGAGCGTAGTGCTGGCTCTTGCCGCACATTGCTCCTTTACCGTGCTTGTAAACGGTGAAATTGTGGCGCACGGCCCTGCAAGAGCGGGACACGGCTATTACCGTGCAGACGAGCTGGTGCTGGATGGCTTGCTGAAGAACGGCAACAATACGCTTTGCATCAGAGTTGCGGGCTATAACGTTAACTCCTTCCATTACTTAGATAAGCCTTCGTTTGTATGTGCCGAGCTGCTCGTGAACGGCGAGGTGGTCGCATATACCGATGAGAGCTGCGTTGGCTTTACCGCATGCGGCGTGGATGAGAGAGTGCAAAAGGTGCAGCGTTACTCCTTCCAGCGTCATATGGTTGAGTGCTATGATTTGTGCGCAGACTACAAGCCTTCCGAGATCGCGCTTGCCTTGACCGAGGACAAGGCGTTTATCTGCCGTGATGTTCCGTATGGCGACGTTGAGGCACTCAAGCCTGTCAGCGTATTTGCAACGGGCAGCGTGTCTTATGACGAGAGTAAGCCCGTGTACAATAACCGCGAGGTTTCCAAGATCTACGACGAGTTCTTTGGCTATACGCTTGACGAGCTGGAGATCGGTACGCACGTCGCTCCCTCGCAGATGGTGTTCACCGAGCCAAAGCCCTATAGCCTTAAGACCGATTGCATTCCCGTATGCGCAGAAACCTTTGTGGACGTGGATATGGGCGTCAACTACACCGGTATTTTCGAGTTCGAGCTGGAGGTGTGCGGCAAGGGTGAGCTTTACGTGCTGTTTGACGAGATCTTGCTTGGCGGACAGCTCAACTGCTTCCGTAACGGCACGTCCAATATCGTAGCTTGCAGAGGCGAGAGCGGCTCTTACAAAGTGCGTTGCCAGGAGCCTTACACCATGCGTTATATTCGCCTTGTGGCAAAGGGCTGCTCGTTTACGGTCAAGAATTTGCGCTTGTTCAAGGTTGCTTTCCCTGCAAGCAAGATTACTGCAAAGTTTATTGGTGAGGACGACGCAATGCGCCGCATTTACGATGCCGCGGTTGAAACCTTCCGTGCCAACACCGTGGACGTATATATGGACTGCCCCTCCCGTGAGAGAGCAGGCTGGCTGTGCGACAGCTTCTTTACCTCGCGCGTGGAAAAGACGCTGACAGACAAGAGTGAGGTGGAAAAGGCATTCCTTTCCAACTTCCTGATGCCCGAGAAGTTCGAGTTTATCCCCGAGGGCATGCTGCCCATGTGCTACCCCTCGGATCACAACGATCATACCTATATCCCCAACTGGGCAATGTGGTACGTGGTCGAGCTTGGCGAGTACGCCAAGAGATCGGGCGACGCGGAGTTGATCGAGCAGGCAAAGGACAGAGTTTATGCGCTGCTGAACTTCTTTAAACCGTTTGAGAACGAATACGGTCTGCTTGAGAAACTGCAGAGCTGGGTATTCATCGAGTGGTCTAAGGCGAATGAGCTGGTGCAGGACGTTTCGTTCGGCACGAATATGCTGTACGCAACCATGAAGGATGTTATTGCCGAGCTGTACGGTGACGCACAGCTTGCAAAGGAAGCGGCAGAGCTGCGCAAGACCATTCTGGAGATGAGCATGACCGAGAGTGGCTTCTTCTGCGACAACGCATACAGACGCGACGGAAAGTTGGTGCTGTCGGGCGAGAGAACCGAGGCGTGCCAGTATTACGCGTTCTTCTGTGACATTGCAACCCCCGAAAGCCATCCTTGGCTGTGGGAAACGCTGGTCAAGGACTTTGGACCCGACAGAGTGCAGAAGGGCGTATATCCCGAGATCTGGCCTGCCAACGCATTTATCGGCAACTATCTGCGTCTTGATCTGCTTGACAGATACGGTTGCCACGAAGCGTTGTATGAGAACATCAAGGGCTACTTCCTGTATATGGCAAACAAGACGGGCACGCTTTGGGAGTTGACCGCCGATCAGGCAAGCTGTAACCACGGCTTTGCATCGCACGTCATCTACTGGATGGGTCACATGGGTTTGGTTAAGTAATCAATTAGGACAACCCAATCGATGAAAAGTTTTCGCCCGCCTTTTTCAAAAGGCGGCGCAGTCGAGGGCGCGCAGCCCTCGTCGCCTCCCCAGAGGCGAAATAATCTTTACGCCGTTTTTTGGTTCTTTTTTGCGGCTACTCCGTCAAAAAAGAACGGAAAGAATTCGCTCAATGTAAAAAAATAAGGGAGCTGCCTGCAATGGCAACTCCCTTTTGTTGTGGTGAAATGTGAGAAAATTGTTTTCGTTCTTTTTGGCGCCGCGGGCGCAAAGAAGAACATATTTCGCTTCGCGAAATCAAACGCCGAGATTATTTCGCCTCTGCGGAGGCGACGAGGGCTGCGCGCCCTCGACTGCGGTCGCTTTTTGCAAAAAGCGACGCAAAAACTCTCAAAATGGGGTTGTTTTAATGGGTGAGGGCGTCCTCAACGGCGGCTACAAGCTCCTCGTGTGTAACCGAATCCACGAATCTTGCCGCAACAACGCCTTGTGCGTTCAAAACAACGGTCATGGGATATGTGCCCTTGCCGCCGAGCATGGTGTAGTAATCGTGATCGTCAAGGCCGAAGATGATAGCAGACTCGGGATAATTCTTGGCGATATAGTCGCCTGCCTTTTCGTGGCCGTAGTCTGTGTGGAAGGCAACGACAGTCACCGACTCCGCATATTCTTCTGCCACGTCATCAAAGTGCGGCAGCTCAGCTACGCAAGGACCGCACCAAGTGCCCCAGAAGTTGATTACAACTACCTTGCCGCGCAAATCCGAGACGGTCACGGTCTGCTCTGTCACGCCCGTGCCGTCGATGACGGGAGATGTCACGTCATAGCAAAGCTCACCAACCTGATTGCCAATGGGAACGGCAGGGGTGTCGGGATCGGTCTGATCCTCTACGGGCGGCTGGGGTTGAACGGGCTGCGCGGTGGGATCCTTGTAAATAAAGTTAAAATACACCAAAGCACTCAGCAATACGCTTGTCATCAGCGCAATTGCCGTAATTTTCAGCACCTTGCGACGCTTTGCGTACTTCTTGGTCAGGTCGGGGGCAGAGGGCTTGCCGTCAATTTCATTGGGCGGCAGCACAAACTTCGAGCCCTTCCAGGTAATCGCACCCGTGGGGCAGGAGGACATGCATTCGCCGCAGCTGATGCACTCCATGTCGCCTACGTGACGAATGTCCATCTTGCACTTTGCCTGGCACATGCCGCAATCGGTACACTTGGGCTTTTCAAGCTTGATGCCCAAGAGCGAGATCTTGTTGAACAGACCGTAAAGCGCACCCAAGGGGCACAGAAAACGGCAGAAGAAGCGGTACATGAAAATGCTGCCGATCACAATTGCCGCAAGCACTATGAATTTCCAAGTGAACAGCGGCCCGAGCATGGGCAAAAGATCGGTGTTTGCGCGGTTGGCAAGCAACCCTATCGCGCCCTCAAGCGTGCCGGCAGGACAAATATATTTGCAAAATGCAGGCAGAGGGAAGTCGCGAAGTGCATAAATTAAGGGCAGCGCAATTGTGAAAAGTGCCAAAATTACGTATTTTAAGTAAGAAAGTACGCGAGTGGCGGAACTTTTTCTGATTTTTGGCGTCTTTATTTTATGTAGGAGCTCTTGGATCAGACCAAACGGGCAAAGGAAGCCGCAGATCCAGCGACCCAGCAGCAAGCCGTACAGCAAAATGATGCCGAAAATGTAAAAGGGCACGCGCGCACCCGAGGATGCCAGCGCGTTTTGCAAGGAGCCCAAGGGGCATGCGCCCGCGGCACCGGGGCAGGAATAGCAGTTCAGACCGGGGGAGCACACGTTTTTCAAAGGTCCTTTGTAGATCTGACCCGTCACAAAACCCTTGACGTTGGCGTTGGTCAGCAGCGCTGCGTAAAGCTGAATCAGCCTGCGCTTGGTGGGAATGAGCGAGCCAAGCTTGCCTTTCAGCGTCTTAATGGTATCTGTAAAGCGCATGATTTATCACCCCAATCCAATGCATTCGGTGCAGATTTTGATGGCCTTTTGCAGCACGTCATTCATGCCGCCGTTGAAAATGCCGAGAACGATCATGACGATCGCGGCAGTCAGCAGCACCGCGCGCAAGACAAAAGTTGTGTAAGCAGGCAGTCCCTTTTCCTGCTTGCCGCTCGGCTTTTTCTCAGCAGCGGGAGCAGGGAGCAGCATAATCGCCTTGGCGTAAAGAATGGCGTTCTCACAGCTGATATCCGAGAGCAGCCTGACTGCATAGCAGTATCCCAGCGCGGCTGCCGCAAAGCAAAGCGAGGGGATCACGGCATCGATCACCTGCGCGTTAAGCAGCGTGTCGATCGATGTGAAATTATCCATATTGTTCAGGTAGAATAAGGGATATACGGCGCTGAGCATGCAAATGGCAACGGCTGTGATGCGCATGGATTTTAAATAAATCTCATGCTTGACAAGCGGCAAAAGCAGCGCGTCGGAATACTGCTTGCGTGCAAGTCTTGCCTTTACTTTGGCAAGGCGCAGCTCGGGAAAAATGACGCCCTTTTGCTTGCGCAGGGAGACGGGATACAGCAAATGCAGCACGCCCGTGCCAATGGCAAACGCAACCGTTAAGTAGAAAAATATTGCGATGCTTTTCCACGCCGCACCAATGCTCTCGGGCGTGAAGGGGTGGTCGCCGCTGCGATAAATCTGCACGCAGGCAACCGAGCACGCAATCGCGCAGATCGGCGTCAGGCAGGCAAGCACAATGCCCGCGATGCGTCGCAGAGTGGAGGCGGTTTTATCGGACATAAAAATCTCCTCATTTCTAATTTCTATCACCTATCATTATAGCAAAAAATCGCCCTGCCGTCAAGGTGCTTGCAAAAACTTGAAAAATCCATTTGCACTATGTACAAATCAGGTGTACCTGATTTGTCCACCTCGCACATTGACGCGCCTTGGCGTATGTGGTATAATATAACTAATTATAACTTAATGAAGAAATTCTCCGAAAGGAAGTTTAGAGATATGACAATTTGCAGAAAGTGCGGAACGAGTAATCAGGACGGCAAAAAGTTTTGCGTCTTTTGCCACGAGCTGCTCATAGCGGACCCTGTGGAAATGGAAAAGCGCAGCGCTGCCCAGCAAAAACAGCAGCAAAAGGTGCGCAAAAAGCTGGAGGCCAAGCATAAGCGTTGGAAAAAGGCGCTGTATATGCTGATCCCGATCGGCGTGCTGGACTTTATTGACCTGCTGCTTTGCCTGGACCTTGCCTTTATTGGCGTGGGCAATATGTTAGGCGGCTTGGTGGGAGAAATGCTTGGCGACATGATCGGTTCTGTCATCAACCTGTTTGGCAATGACGTCTATACCGACCAAACCGTGCAGTTTGTCGTGCGCGGACTGGAGCTTTTGGGCGCGTTGGGACTTTTGCTGATTGCGAGCGTGCTGGCGATCATTATGATCGTGCGCATGATCAAGTGGCGCGTCTATCTCAAAAAGGGAGAGAGACAGCAAGCGGAGATTTTGCAAGAGGCGCAGCCCGCGCAGGACGAGCAGCCAGGGGATGCTCCCGTGCAGGAGAAGACCGTGGAGCAGGTCAAAACGGCTATGGGCGAGCAGGGCGTTTCTTACGAGGCACTTGAGCAGCTGGAGGCGCAGCGCGATGCGTATGCAATGCCCGCGCCCGCAAGCGAGATTACCTGTGCGGAGCTGTTCTGTGGGTTGGCTCCTCACCTGTGGGAATATGACGAGGACAGCGTGCGCCGCATTTTGAGTGCCATGTCGGCATCCCGTATGCTGCTTTGCAGCGCGGGTGCTTTGGATAGCGCAAGCATTTTTGATAACCTTTCGCGCGCCTTTGGCGTGCATGCCGAGCCGTCTTTCTGCCCCGAGCGCGAGGAATGTGACGCCGAGGGCAGCATTGCCCAAGTGCTGCTGGAGCGCAATGGCGAGAGCGGTGAGCTGTCGCATACCGCGTTTGCCAAGGCG